>JACUUU010000107.1 GCA_014859065.1 Anaerolineales bacterium | reverse complement strand
CTGTCGCGGCGACGGACACTCCTGTCGCGGCGACGGACACTCCTGTCGCGGCGACGGACACTCCTGTCGCGGCGACCGACACCCCTGTCGCGGCGACGGAAACACCGGCCTCGGTAACGGAAACACCCACACCGAGTGCGGAAACTCCCGCACCGACAGACACTCCTTTGCCGGTTATCACTGCTTTGCCGGGAGCTGGCGGTGCGCCCATTAGAAGCGACGGTATCCCTTGGGGTTTTCTGATTGTCGCTGGCTTCAGCGCCATAGCTTTGGTCCTAGGTATGAGAGCATTTCGCAGTAATTACTGGTGGAAGCAATAACATTATTGGTGTACAAACGATCCATATGCTCTCTCGTCGAAGCTGGCTTGGTTGGTTCGTGACCGTACAGGTCACGTTTGCAGCGATACTGGGGGGTTGCAGAAACGAGGAGACGGAGCAGGCGCTGGTTGAGCCTGCTTCGTCTTTTATGCAATCATCCGTTAAGATGACCATCCAAGCGACCGTGCAATCACCATCGGCTCAACCGACCGTTGATTCGACCGTCCAGTCGATTGACCGATCGAAAGTAAGGTTCACCGCCCAGTCGACCGCTCAATCGACTGCTCAATCGACACCTACACCCTTTACACTAGGGCCACTTTTTGATTCGGACCTCGACCTGATGGCTGGACCAATCGAAGTTCCACTCATACTTAAGATTCCTTCCCTCAAAGTCAATGCTCCCGTGCTTGGGGTTGGGCTCACCTCGGAAAATGTGATGGATGCACCCAAAGGTCCGATAGATGATCCGGTCTGGCATGCGGCATACTGGTATCGCGGCAGCGGCATCCCAGGAGAACCAGGCACAGCCACGATTGCCGGGCATGTCAGCGATCAGCTTGGACGGCCTGAAATCTTCGTTGATCTCCAGGATCTCCATCCTGGAGACCCGATCATCGTTCACTATTCCACGTTAAACATTGACGTTCGCTTCATTGTTTACGAGATTAAAGTCTACTCCAACCAAGAGTCTTCTGATCCGTCGGTGCTAGCACAAATCTTTGGCGCAGGGCCGATTGCCGGTACTGGGCCACAGCCGTCATTTGACGGTCTCTCTTACCTGACGCTCATCACCTGCGCTGGCAACTACGTCAACGGCCGGTTCGATCATCATACGGTCGTTTACGCGATCCACAACCCAAAAGAGCAAAGATGGTCGCATTCTCGATGATAGTCGCCTACCGATTGTTCCTGGCATAATTTGCCGATCAATCTCCTGACCGTTCCAAACAAATCTGCTATTGAGATTTAATGAGATGACGCCAATCTAATATCAGATTAGGGCATTCCTAACCCTTAATCCAGTTTTACTTTCTCCCAAACCTCACTCCTCCTCTTCAATCACCTCCCGAAAGAACAGCTCCACCACTTGCGGGTCGAAATGGCTGCCGCTGTTGCTGCGGATGTACTCAAGTGCCTTCTCTTCCGACCAGGCAGGGCGGTAAGGTCGGTTTGAACGCAGAGCATCCCAAACGTCGACAACAGCGAAGATACGCGCCGCCAGTGGGATTTGCTCTCCTTTCAAGCCGCGGGGGTAACCACTCCCATCCCATTTCTCGTGGTGGCAATATGGGATGTCCAATGCAGGTCGTAGATAGGCAATGGGGGATAGCAATTTATAGGCATTCTCCGGGTGCAATTTCACGATCTCCCACTCTTCTTCAGAAAGTGACCGAGGTTTATGCAAGATGCTGTCTGGAATCCCCATCTTGCCGATATCGTGTAGTAAAGCACCTCTGCGTAGATGTACTAATTCTTCTTCGCTCATACCAATATTCTTGCCAAGTTTAACAGACATCTCGGTAACTCGCTGAGAATGACCTTCGGTCTCACGATCTCTCAAATCCAGCGCTCGCGACCAGCCTTCGATGGTTGCATCGTAAGCCAGTTTCAATATAGCGTTGGATCGTTGCAAATTGTCGAACAAACCGGCGTTATCTAAAGCGATGGCAGCCTGACTGGCTAACGCCTCCAAGAAATCCAACCACTCCTGGTCAGGTTCGAGATGTGAGCGATGGTAAACTTCCAATACCCCTTCCACGTGTCCTTTGGCAACCAAAGGCACAGAGAAATAGGTTACAAATCCTTCAAGTGCAAAAGGCTCTGTCCTCAATAAGTCGGTATCTCGTTTTTGTAGATGTTGAACGCGAATGACCCTTCTCTCCAAGGCAGCCTGGCCAGCGTATCCCTCGCCAAGACGTAAGCTAGTTTTCTGCAAAGTATCTGTGCGAAAGCCTCTTCCAGCTGCGAATTCCAGGATCTGGGTGTGCTGATTGAGTAAAAGCACGCATGCGGCATCCACATGCAATTGGTTGGTTACTTTATCCAGTAACACATCGAAAATCACCCGCAGGTCGAGGCTGGAAGTTATGGCTAAATCGATGGCGCGTAAAGCTGCCAGGGATTCTAATTGACGGTGGATTTTTACTTCAGCACTAATATGCTTTGCACGGGTACGCAGGGTATGAATGCCATATGCAAGGTCGTTCGCCAATTCCACCAACAATTCCACCTCTTCTCGATCGAAAGCATTCACCTCTCCTGCGTAAATAATTAGCGCACCGAAGATATGCGAGTTTTCCATAAGCGGTAAGCCTATTACCGATTGGAAACCACGGAGAGCAGCTTCCGTCCGCCAGGGAGCAGATTCTGAACCCGATTGAACGTTTCTAATGATGACCGATTTTCCGGTGCGGATGGCGCTAACTGCTGGGCAACGGTCGCTCTCATCGTTCGAAAAGGTGGCGTCGATCGTCTCCAAATAACCTTGCTCCTTACCAGCATGCGCAACCAGACGCACTGATTTTGCCTCATCTTGCTCTGCCCATCCAATCCAGACGAACAGATATTTGCCGATTTCTACGATTATCCGGCAGATATCATTGAGTAATTCGTCTTCATCTTTTGCTCGGATAACTGCCTGATTTCCGGCACTGAGCACTTTGAGCGCGCGGTTAACCCTATGTAATTCCTTTTCAGCTTGCTTGCGCTCGGTGATATCGACCGAGAGAATGAAAATTCCCTCCTGACGGGCTGAACACTCAACTCAAACCAACCCGAAGAGCCATCAGGATATTTGAACTCATTCTCCATGTGGCTTGGTATGCGTTCAACCATACAGCGTTGCAGAACTGCGAACATCTCCGTATTTCCAATTCCTGGGTAGACTTCCATCATCGTCTTACCTATCAACTCTGCTTTGGTTCGACGCCCATGCCGGGCGACGGCATCGTTGACATACAAATAACGCCAATCGAATCCAATAATTTGACATCCCTCGAGCATGCTGTCAAGTGTTTTTCGGTAGCGTTCCTCACTTTCTCGCAGAGCTTCATTTGCTTGCTTGCGCTGTTTTTCCCTTTCAATATTATCCAATGCAAAGGAAATATCCAGCGCCATTTCTTTTAACAGATTGTGCTGCTCCTCATTTTCAAAGAATTCAACATCTGTGGCGTAAAGGTTCAACAACCCCACTATTTCGCCCTGCAATCGAAAAGGTATGGCAGCCGCGGCATGGAAGCCACCTGCATCAGCCATCTCCCACCAATGGGACATGTTAGCGTCTGTTTGAATATCTCTGCTGTAAGCGATCTCACCTGAATTAACCGCCAAACTCATCAATTCGCTCTTGAAAGGCATTTCGTTGAGGGGGATCGTTTGGTATGGAAGCTCGTCGTGTACCTCTCCATGGATGGCTACCGGTGTTACCTGACCTGTGACACGGTCGATCATGCCGATCCACGCCAGTCCAAATTTTCCGTGGTCCACAGCCACCTTGCAGATGGAAGGGAACAATTTGGTTTGATCGCTGACACGCACGATGGTCTGATTTATATGGCTGAGGGTTGCATACAGGCGAGTGAGATGTAGAATGCGTTGTTCTGCCTGTTTTCGTTGAGTGATGTCTTCCAGGCTGCCTTCAAATAACAGGACTTTCCCATCCTCGTCTTTTACGGCTCGAAACGTATCTTTTACCCATATCACTTTGCCATCGTAGCGGCGAACCTGCATCTCATACTCATGCATAACCCCATCTTTGTTTAATAAAGCGTGCTGGCTTTGATCATCATCTGGGTTTATATATAATTCTTTGACATTTATTACAAGTAGATTTTCCTTGTCTGGAAAGCCTAACAACATAACTAACGCAGGATTTGCTTCAAGGATTGTGCCGTCTTGACTGGTTGTATAAAGACCTAATGGGATATGCTCGAAAAGTCTCCGATAAAGATCTTCGGATTTGGATGATTTTCCTTCAGTCAATTCTATCTTATATTCATGTAATTCTATTTTCTCTACGTGCTGGTCATTTGTTTGGTAATGATCAAAGAAGAATCTTATAATTAGTGAATGCGTATATTGGAAAAGTTGCAAGAATAATACCGTTGCCAAATATTTTTATATTCAAGAAGCTTATTGTTCATGCATAGGTTCTAGAGGTTTCTAAGAAGATGAGAAAAGCTAGATGATAATCCCCAAGATTAACAGGTTTTGTAATCTATAAGGCCAACATTTTCGTTATTCATAAAACTATCCTTTAATTTAGAGTCTGGTTATTTTTAAAAGAAGCATCTCCCAATTATGTCAGCCCAAAATACAAGCGTTGAAGAGCCAATGAGCAGATTTTACTTATTAAGCGTAATGTATAATTAGGATAGCAAGTGAGTGCGGTGGATTGAACCTGACAGGATGCTGTATAAAGGTGGGGGAGTGAGCAAAGGCGTGCAAGGAAGAATTGGTTCTAGATCTGGCAGACCTTGCAGACTTTGACAGATAGGAGACAGAATCATGCAAATTGTAACCGACAGCGGCACAGATTTTCAGCATTCCCCAGAAAAGATGGAAGGATTTGAGGTGCACGTAGTGCCTTTAGTGGTCACTCTCGAGGGAAAATCGTATCGTGAAGGGATTGATATCCAGGCGGATGAATTCTACCGGCTGCTGGCAGCGACCGACGACCTTCCGGTAACATCCCAACCTTCTGTGGGGACCTTCGTTGAGACATACCGGCGGCTGGCAGCCACAGACGCGGAGATTTTGTCCATTCACATCTCTTCGGGATTGAGTGGTACTTATAACGCAGCCCAAGCTGCAGCGGGGCAGGTTCCTGAAGCAAATGTGACTGTGGTCGATACGAAGACATTGTCGGCAGCAGCCGGCTGGCAGGTAGAAGCAGCGGTGAGGGGGATGAGCGCCGGCTGGTCTAAAGAACAGATTTTGGATTTAATGGCAAATATTGGGGATGCCAGTGACAGCCTGTATACTTTGAGTGAGTTGAAGTACCTGATCCATGGTGGTCGTATCAGCCACATGAAAGGTTTGATCGCTTCGCTGTTGAACATCAAACCGATGATTGGTGTAGAGAAGGAAGGGGGCACCTATGTGCAAAAGGGACAGACACGCACCTTCAAGGGGGCAGTGAAAGGCTTGGTTGACCTGATGGCAAAACAACACGCGCCCGGCAGCGCTTTAAGGGTACAGGTGCTGTATTCACATAATCCGGAAGGTGCGGAGATGCTGCGTGAGCAGGTAGACCAACGCTTTGATTGTACCTGGCTGCCGGTCGGTCCGATGTCGCTGGTGTTGGGGGCGCATACTGGTCCGAGCATGGTGGGTGTAGCTTATGCACCGTTGGAGGTGATCGCAGAGATGCCTTAGGGTGACAATCAAGGGGTTTGTATCATCTTCGGCACAGAATCGCATAATTGGGATGGATGAGAAAAGTAGTAGAGGCATGTAGTAGCCAGGTAGTCAAGTACTCAGGCGATAATGTGCTGTGAGTGGACACATACTACTAAGAACGATGGTTTCGCAATGACTTGATGGGGGTTGGGGATCGCGTCACTGCGTTGGCGTTGACATGGAGGGGGATAAAAAAATTCGAATTGCGGATTTCTGATTTCGAAATCTCTTTTTCCTACATCTTCGGTCGATCAATATCCGGTCCGTTTATCCGTTTATTTCCCTGTCGGGCTTTGACTATTCGGGTTTTCTCGTGCCTTTTCCAGATAAAAACACCCCCATTGTATAGGAGTGCGGATACAATACATCTGTGGTCGGAGATAGGTAAGAGGGGCACGGATTCTTTGACCAATGCATAATTAATCGCGGGTATAGAAACTCGCCCTACGGTTGCGCAGACGGCGGGTATGGAAACCCGCCCTACGATTGCGCAGACGGCGGGTATAGAAACCCGCCCCACGGTTGTGCAGATGGCGGGTATGGAAACCCGCCCTACGGTTGCGCAGACGGCGGGTATGGAAACCCGCCCTACAATTGCGCAGCACTCTTTCCAAGGTAACTTTACTGGAATGATCCTGGTTATCTCAACCTTTAGGTGAAAAATTCTGTTACTTTTTATCGTTTTTTGCGATATCGTTAATAACAACTAGAATAGAATTTAGTTTCTTCGCTTTCATTGGTTGGTTTAAGCTTAGAAAAGGGAAAAGATAATCAATGCAGATTAAATCCCTGCATGAGAGCAGATCAACACAGGAAATTGGAGAGGAAAGAATTTCGAACCAGGATGAGGCTGCCCTGGTGCGGGCAGCGGTGGATGACCCCGATGCGTTCGCGGAGCTTTACTGGTGCTACTTGCCGCGGGTCTACCGCTATGTCTACAGCCGAGTGGGGGAGAAACACGCAGCTGAGGACCTGAGCGCCTTGATCTTTGGGGCAGTTTGGGAAGGGCTGCCTAATTACCGTGAGCGGGGTTCATTTACCTCCTGGATCTTTCGGATTACGCGCAATAAAGTCAACGATTATTTCCGCCGCAAGCGGGCTGACATACCCCTTGAGCAGGTTTCGGCAGCGGCAGCGGGCGAATCGGACCCCCATGCATGGCTGGAGAAAAATGAAACTCTCGGAAAGCTGGCGGGGATGTTGAAGGGATTGGACGAGCAGCAGCGCGAGTTGCTCCGCCTGCGGTTTGCTGCCGAGCTGACTTATGTCGAAATGGCGAAAGTATTGAACCGCAGCGAAGGGGCGGTGAAGATGGCACTTCGCCGGCTGCTGGACTCTTTAAAGGAAGCGTGGGAAGTGAGTGATGAATAAGCGACCGGTATTTGATTCAGCCCAGGATCTTGAAGGCGCCTTGCGCGCCATTTACCAGTACCCGGAACCTGATGCAGCTTTTGCATCTCGCCTGGAACGGCAGTTACGCCAACGCCAAAGGGCAGACACCAGGCTATCCGGTGTTCGCCGTAAGTTGACATTAAATTTTTCAGCAGCCGCGCAGGCGCTGGTCTGGATCGCTGTAATTGCACTGTTGGTGTTCGTGTTGAGCTGGTCGATCCGCAACTTGGTCCCCTCCCCGGCTCCAGCAGTCCCTGAGACAGGAACCCCAACGGCGGATCAAACTACCATCACCACTCCGCTGCCTTCGCCAATGCCTGAGGGGATCGGTTTCCAGCATCCATTTCCTGAAGCGGTCAAATCTTGGGCTGTCGATCCGCTCGATCAGCAGAGCGCGTATGCCCTGTTAGCCTCCAACCAGCTTTATCGCACAAACGATAGTGGCATTACCTGGGAGCAGATGGAAACCCCGTGGTCTGAGCTCGATCCAGGAACCCCGGCACAGACAAACGCTCTGACACAAGCAGAGATAACCGTTTCCGACAGCACCTCTGGAATGCTTTTTGTGCGCGCAGGTGAAACCCTTTACCGCAGTGATGATCATGGTCAATCATGGAGGTTAATTCGAGATGGGGTTAAGGTTTGGACAATCGATGCTCAAGGAAGGAATATTTTTGCCTGGAGACCTGATTTTCCTTCGTCAGAAGCTGGATTATGGCACAGCTGGAATGGTGGTGTTAGCTGGAGTCGGATTTCGATTGCAAGCTTGCCTCAAGAATTTAACCTGGCAGGTCAATTGAATGCTGAAGAAGGTTTGCTTTCTTTGGTGATCGACCCGAACGATCCTGAAATTCTCTACGCGGGGACATATTCGGGCATCTTCCGCAGTCTGGATGGTGGCATGAACTGGGCAAGTTTTCACCAGGGATTACCAGTCGAGCAGGACAGCCAGGTATATGCTGCGTTGATGAGACCGGCGGGTGACCAGAACAAGATCTACGCCCTGCTCACAATTACCCGCCCAGGAGAGGCAGCAGTACCGCTGCTGGCGTATGTCTCGCGGGGGCGATTGGTCCCCGAACAGGATACCTGGGAAGTTCCCAACCTGCTCAGCCTGGGAGCGCACTTCGACGCCAGCGTGGGTGGCTTTTACGGGGTCTACGACTTGTTCCCTGATCCAAAGGATTCAAACCGTCTCTACCTAGCCAGCCATCAGGGGCTGCTGACCAGTCGGGATAGCGGCTCTACCTGGGATGTCTTTGAGGCGACCAGCGGACTGGCAATCTGGCGTATACTGGTCACCGACTCAGAACCCGCACAGCTGTACCTGTGGACTGAAGCAGGACTGGCAATCTTGCCGGATGAACTTGAGCGCCGCGAACCTGAACCCACGCCACAACCCACTCCCACAACAGATGTCCATCCAGTTGAACCGGTCGAATGGCAGCTTGTCGCGCAGGCTGGCGGCAGCCCGACCGCTTTTACCCTGGATGAAAGCCTGGCGTACCTTGGGCTGGGTCCTCGTCTGGTGGTTGTGGATGTTTCCAATCCCAACAACCCGCGGCAAATCGCTCAAAGTGGGGTGCTGCCCGGACTGGCTGCCGATATGGTGGTAGCTGCGGGACAAATTTATTGGCTCAACCAGGATGGTGGTTTGCTGCTCCTGGATGTCAGTGACTTGCAGGAAATTCGAATTGCTGCCAGGATCGATACTCCATCTGGCGGGCAGAAGCTGGTTGTCCAGGCAGAACATGCATTTATCGGGGAAGGCAGCGCTATCGGGGAGCAGAGAAGCGGGGGTCTTCGGGTTCTGGACCTCTCCGATCTCTCCAATCCGCTAGAAATTGCCTATTTTGAGATTCCCGATCGGGTGACTGAATTAACTGCCGCAGACAACCGCCTGTACCTGGCACACTATAGAGGTCTGATGGTGGTGGATATCTCCGATCCGTCTCAGCCCAGCGAGCTGGCTGAAGTGCGGGTTGCGGATGCCAATATCACATTTTCACCCCCGTATGCCTTTGTCATCCCCGATGTGTTCGATGGAGAAATGCGCATTTTGGACCTCTCCGACAGCGATCAAATCGAGCAGGTCGGGGCGATAGAGCTGCGCACATTTTTTGGGAATTTGAACCCGACCATTGCTGGTGAAATATTGTATTCCTTTTTCACCACCGGAGAATTCGGACACTGTTCTTCTAGTTTGATGGCAGTGGACATCTCCAACTTGAATGCACCGCTCCAGGTTGAACTGCCGGCGGGCATCCCTGGATTCCGGTGCGTAAGCCAGGCATACGCAGGCAATAGATTGCTTTACCTGGTCGACTGGGATGGATTCAGCATCGTTGACATCTCAAATCCAACTGCGCCGCGCCTGGTTGGCTTTTTAGAGACGCCTTTGAGCACACGCGGTCTGGTCGTTTCTGGCGATACCGTCTATTGGGGCGATGGATCGGCACAGGACAGCTTCTACCTGACTGACCTGTCTGATACCTCCCAACCTAATACCAGCCGAGTCTCTGATCTCAGCTGGGTGACAGGTGGGGCGCTTTCCGGTGAGGCACTCTATCTGCCCAATTGGTATGATGGTCTGGTCGTGATGGATGTCAGCCAGGCAGCTGACCCGCGCCAGGCTGCTAAGCTGGATCCAGACACCATTGGAGCTGCGTTGAAAGCGTTCGTGGCTGAAGATCATCTGTATGTTTCTGTACATAACGATGGTCTGCGCATCCTGGAAATATCCGATGCAGCGCAACCTGAAATTGTGAGCAGCTATTATCCGGGTGAGTCTGTCAATATCAACAGCATAGCTGTAGATGGAAACTTTGCTTATTTAGTTTACCAATTCACTAGGGAACAACCGGTAGGTGCAATGGATGTGCTGGATATCAGCGATGCTTCTAATCCGTTATTGATAGGCAGGGTAAACCTACCTAAAGAACCAACCGGCATTGCGGTTTCAGGAGATTATGCCTTTGTTACCACTCTTCAGTGGGGAGAAAGGAGCGAACAATCTGGGACGCTGGAGGTGCTGGACATATCCGATGCGACCAACCCACAGGTGATCACCTGGTTAGAGTTGGTGGATGGTGCTCATGATGTGACCATCTACGGTGAATATGCCTTGGTTGCGGCTGGGTATACCGGTCTGTTGGTGGTTGACGTTTCTACGCCTGCAACCCCCACCTTGGTCGGGCACCTGGATACCCCCGGTCGGGCATTGCAGGTTGAGGTGTTCAATGACCGCATCTACATCGCAGACGATGCTGGTGGGTTGTTGGTGGTGGAGATCATTCGTCCCCAGGATGGCTTTAACACCTACATAGACCCGCACTACGGGTTCGAATTTCAATATCCGACCACATGGGAGCTGGACTTAAGAGAAAGCCACCCCAATCACATATATCTCAGCAAGGATACTTTCATCTTGGTGGTTGGCTACCGGTGGGCAGATGAGCAGGTGTTCATCGGGCGCACCGGCGTGGCGGCTGGTGAGATTGAAACTCGTAACACGATTTCTTTTTTAGGGGAGGAGCTAACTCGAGATGTGTTGGTGTACGAAGGAAAAGACAAGGCGGTGTTGTACGAATACGCAAGGGAATTTCCAATAGGTAACTTGGTTTTCTACTTAAGTCTAGATGATATTCAATTCGGACCATATGAAGAGGTTGAAATCCCTGAGTCTATCCAAGACGAGG
>JACUUU010000106.1 GCA_014859065.1 Anaerolineales bacterium | reverse complement strand
GTAAGGAGATAACATCACCTCAACGATTGTGAGCGGCCCTTCCTCCAACGAATCCAAATCAACATGAACATTTGGCTGGATTTCGATGGTTTGAAGGCCACGTAACACCTCAATATCTGTTGGATGGCCAGAAACGACCATCTGATCTCCTTCTTCAATTTTCATTGATGAGGCTGGTAAACGCCACCGGTCACCTTTGCGATTGATATTTAAAACTGTAATCCCGTATGCTGATCCCAAACGGGCTTCTTCTAGCGATTTTTTTGCTAAGGCTGAACCTGTTGGGATGTTTATTAGTAATAAATTTTCATCCAAATGGTATTCACTGGCTTCTCCCAGGTTTAGTTGGCGATAGCCAGGTTGACCCGATAGATTATCTAAATGCGTAGGTAAACCTTCGATAAGAAGTCGGTCACCAGGTTCAAGAATGATATGCTGTAAATTAGTTCGACGAATTAGTTTTTCTCGACTCACAGCTAATACGTTTACCATGAAGCGGTGACGAAAATCTATCTCTACTAGTGTCTTTCCAGAGAAAGGAGATTCATCTGTAATAAAAAATTCTGCCAGACCGATGTGCTCTGTCATTAACTTTTCGAGGGTAAAATTGTCGGATTCGATGCTGAAAAGTGGGCGCCTAGATATTTGTTCGAATTGGTCGAGGCGTCCCAATACCAATAATTTATCCCCTGTTTCTAAGGTGAGGTTGATGTCTGGAATTAACCTTTCTCTGGTTTTTCGCTCAACGCTGAGAACATTCAATCCAAGAGCTTGACCTATACGGCTTTCTTCTATCGTTTTTCCTGCCAATGGGCTTTCTTCAGGAAGGATTAGCATAGCTAAACGCTCTTCAAGACCATAAAGACTGCGAACATCTCGCCCACCAGCAGCTCCAGCGGCAGCAGAAAGTGGTTGGGGAGTTTTATGATAAGGGAGGAGGCGTATGCCGATCAAATTCATGTAGACAACAACAGTGATCAAGATAACCACACCAATGGGGGTGAAGTCGAACAATCCCAATGGCTGCATGCCTGCTTCACGCAGGAAGTCACTGACAACAAGATTAGAAGCGGTCCCGATCAACACAATCATGCCTCCCAGGAGAGATCCATAAGCCATAGGCATTAGCAACCGTGAGGCAGCCTGTTTTGTACGCCGAGCTATATCGATGGTTACTGGGAGGAACATAGCAGCAACACCAATGTTATTCATAAAGGCAGATAGAAACGCTGTACTGGTCATCAAAACACTGAGCAATCGGTTCTCCCCAGCACCTGCAACCCGCAGGACTTGCTCGCCCAGCTTGCTGGCAACGCCTGTGCGTGCAAGGCCAGCTGATAGGATGAAGACAGCCCAAATTGTTACGACAGCAGGATTGGAAAACCCAGAAATAGATTCATTAGGGCTGACAAGACCAGTAATAACCAGGGTGACAAGCACTAATAGGGCAACCAAATCAGGCCTAATCCATTCTGAGACGAAAATAATGATAGCAACCAGCAAAATTCCAAGAGTGAGAGCGATGTCAAAGTTCATAATCGTTTTATTCTACCAAAGTATGTATAAATAAAATCGTAACCGTAATTTCTGATGAGTTAATTTGCATTTGTTATCTTCGTTTGGTCTGTTAAAGCAAAGACCACTTACCCTGTTTTTTGTCTGGTGGTAAGTGGTCTGCAGTTACTTCTTGTCGGGGCGCTGGGATTTGAACCCAGGGCCTCTTGCACCCCATGCAAGCGCGCTAGCCGGGCTGCGCCACGCCCCGATTTACTGGCGTATTATATCCCATTCGATTTATTCTGACAACCTGTCTTAAGATTATGAAACTCGTTTTCTAGTCAACAGAACCAAGAATTATTAGTTGAGCGATGAAATTTTACTTGAGGTTTGGTTGAGACCAAATCTTGAAAGTCTATGCTTTGATTTAATCTAATTTTTTGCGGTCCGCTTTTTTTGTTTGTTATAATCAGAAAATGATCCTCAGAAAACACCTTATGTTAGTCTTTATCTTCTTGTTTTTATCTGCATGCAGTGATTCTGAGTCGGTCGTTAAAGATCGCTTGTCCCCAATGGAGGAAATTTACCTCGAATCAGTTCCAGAAAGTCATTCTCAAATTGGTGAAGTTGCCCGTACAGCCTCTCCCAAGTCTATACAGGAGGTCACAGATTTCCCATACCAAAATGCGGTAACAGAGGAACTTCCTCCTCCCGTAACCACGCTAGAACCTCAACTCAACCTTTGTTCACCTCTTCTTTTGCACAATATTGATAACTTGCCAGCGATAATCAGCAGTCCGTACAACCCTCCACCTCCAGGAAAAGATGACCGACATCATGGAGTGGACTTTGGATATTGGGAATTCGGTGATCGTACAACCATGGAGGGGGAAGTGATCCAATCAATATTATCTGGTGTTGTTAGAATGGTACTACACGATCGCTTTCCTTATGGAAACACAGTCGTGATTGAAACACCCAGTTTTAGTCTTCCCTCCAATCTGGTGACCGAGTTGGGAATTGAGGCCGGAGAATCTATATATACGCTTTATGCTCATCTGGATAATCTCCCTCTAGTTAACCTTGGTGATACTGTTAATGCCTGTGATCAATTGGGAGAAGTTGGTTTATCTGGAAATACTGATATTGCTCACCTTCACATAGAAACCCGTTTAGGCTCTTCTGGGACGATTTTTGAGAGTATGATGTTCTACAGCACTAGCGCCACCATTGAGGAAATGGAAAATTACAAGTTATGGCGAACCAGCGGCGTTTTCCGACATTTTGATCCGATGATATTGCTTTTAGTTGATCCGTCATAATTTCTCAGTGTGATCACATACGCAGTATTAAGCCATTGTCAGAAAGCACCAATTCCTTATTGACTTTTCGTTCATAATTTGCTATTCTATAACTACCGACCGTTCGGTAGGGAGTTAGCATCATGACACGTGACGAAATTTTGATGGCCGCTGCTCAAGTATTCAACCAGAAAGGCTATCACGCTGCTTCAATGCAAGATATTGCCGACTCAGTCCATCTCCAAAAAGCCAGTCTCTACCATCACGTATCCAGCAAACAAGAAATCCTGCTAGAACTTTTAAATCGAGCTCTCGAGTTACTAATCGAAAGATTACATACAGTCATTGAACAACCAGTCCTTCCAGATAAAAAGCTGCGTTACGCAATCCGAACTTACCTGGAAACTCTGGTAGAGTTTCATGACCTGTCTGCTGTATTAATCCTTGAGCACCGTTCTTTGCCGTCAGAATTACACGAAACCCACATTCCTCGTCGTGACCGTTTTGAGAGCATTTGGCGCAATCTTATCTTTGAGGGCAAAGAAGCTGGATTATTCAACTGTACTGACCCTGCCCTAACTTCCCGGGCGGTCTTAGGGGTATTGAATTGGACCATAACCTGGTATCGTCATGATGGTCCATTAACGGCAACGGAAATTGCTGACCAATTTGCCGATCTTTTTCTGAATGGATTGCTTGCCCGAGACGGAATCGATGGAAATCAAAACTGCCAGAGCCTTCCAGAACATTGAGGTCTGCCATAATAGGTGTATCTTTCAGATTCCTTTGGAAGTATTTTCTATTGATCAGGGTGAGAAAATTTTTGAAGAACCAAAGCCGATTGCCGAAATATCAGATAAATTGTTAGGGGAGGTGAAAGGATCAAATAATCTTGTACCATTCGAAGCAGCTGGCACTCATGTCGAGTATCTTTACCAGTGTGGGGTATTACTCAATGCAAATCTATGAACGATGAAAAAAGGTAAAGATCGTAATCTTATCTTGTACCAGCATATTTAGCCGGGCTGCGATGAATGGAATTACATTGAATTAATCGCCAGGAAAAAATGAAAATATTTGTTTCTAGAGGAGGCTAATATGTACTCATTTGAACCAACCGATGAGCAGAAGATGCTCGTTGATTCAGTCCAAAGGTATGCCAGCACTGACTTACGTCCAACAGCCCATGATGCTGATGAAGAAGGAGGTTTCCCTACAAAGATCATCGAAAAAGGTTGGGAATTGGGACTGCTGCAAGCTTCTATTCCTGATGAGTATGGTGGTTTTGGTGAATATTCTTCTGTGACCAGTATACTTGCCGCAGAGGAATTGGCGTGGGGTGATCTTGCTGGTGCCTTGGCAGTACTGCTGCCGGGGCTTTATGTTTTGCCAATCTTAATTGAAGGCAGTGAAGAGCAAAAGAAAGAATACATCCCAGATGTTATCGAGGCATCATGGAAACCATATACTGCTGCCCTATTAGAACCAAGTTTTGAATTCAACCCTCAAGAGCTAAAGACAACCGCACAGGAAAATCGAGATCATTACACGATCACTGGAGAAAAGGTTTATGTACCATTTGCTAGTGAAGCTGAGGGGATGCTGGTATATGCTAACATGGATGGGACAACTCAGGGATTTGTATTGCCTAAGCAAATTACCGGCATGGAAGTAGGTGAACGCCAAAAGCTCATGGGAATTAACGGATTGCCCGTTCATACAGTAGCATTCAATGATGTCAAAGTCCCAAAAAACCAACGTTTAGGTGGTCCTTCTGGACATTCCTATCAAAAAATAGTGGATATCATGAGGGTCACGATGGCAACCCTGGCAGTTGGGTTGTCGCGCGCTGCTTTTGAATACTCGCGGGATTATGCAAAAGAGCGGGATGTCTTTGGAGTGAAAGTAGCCCAAAAACAGGCGATCGCTTTTATGCTAGCTGAGATGGCTACAGAAATTGAAGCAATCCGCTTACTCACCTGGGAGGCAGCCTGGAAATTGGACAGTGATAAGGAGGACGCCAGCAAGGGAGCATACCTTGCAATCACTGGGGCGATGGATATGGCAATGATGGTCACAGACCGGGCGGTTCAGATTCTGGGTGGTCATGGGTATATCCGTGAACATCCAGTTGAGCTGTGGATGCGTAATGGGCGCGGGATTGCCACGTTTACTGGTCTTGCCTTGGCGTAAACCAGGAATATGTTGGATCAATATATGGATTGAAATGTAGGAGATAGAACCATGATTGAATTTGAAATGCCGAAACCGATTGTTCAACAGAAGTATATGTTGGAAACGGTCGCTAGAGAGATGATGCGTTCTCAATCACGCTACTTCGATGAAAACGAACATGCCATTCCCTGGGACTATATCAATTTCATGCACCAGGCAATGCGTGCTACTGGGGCAGGTTCATTGGCTCCCAAAGAACGCAAGGAAAAAGATGAGGCTAAAAAGAAAGATCGACCTCCAATTGGGTATCAATCACTTGCCTTTATGTTGGAGACGCTTTCCTGGGGAGATGTTGGCATTTATCTAGTAACCCCTGGGGGTGGGTTAGGCGCTGCAGCCATTGAAGCCGCGGGAACACAAGAGCAGAAAGAACGCTTTCTTCAACGTTTTCGTCAGGAACAACCAGCATTTGGCGCCATGGCTATGACTGAACCACAGGCAGGGTCGGATACCTCTGCTATTCGTGCCACCGCTGTATTGGATAAAGAGACCAATGAATGGATCTTGAATGGGGAAAAGATATTTGTGACTACTGGTCAAAAATCTCTTGAAGAAAGCGATGGTCTGGTTGTAGTTTGGGCAACGATCGACCCAAAGGCGGGAAGGGCAGGTATGCGATCCTTCGTGGTAGAAGCTGGAACACCGGGGGTAAAGGTCACAAAGCTGGAGCATAAGATGGGCATTCGTGCCAGTGATACAGCTTCAATCGTTTTGGAGGATGCGCGCGTACCCTACGAGAATATCCTTGGGAGTCCTGAGGTGGTAGATGCAAGAACTACCAAGGGCTTTAAAGGGGCAATGGCAACTTTTGATGCTACACGTCCATTGGTAGCTGCAACGGGTGTAGGTGTAGCGCGTGCCACTCTAGAATTGCTTAAGGAACTGCTTACTCAACAAGGTATAGAAATCCGCTACGGGTTACCGCGACAAAAACTGACCAATATCGAACGGGAAATTATTGATATGGAAGTTCTACTGCAGTCTTGCTGGTTGCTGATTATTAAAGCGGTGTGGATGGCAGACAACCGCAAACCAAATTCCTTAGAATCATCGATGAGTAAAGTTAGAGCTGGCGATGCCGTCACGCAGATCACCCAGAAAGCGCTTGAAATCATGGGGCCGGTAGGATACACACGCGATACCCTTTTAGAGAAGTGGTTCCGCGATGCGAAGATCACCGATATCTATGAGGGCACAGGTCAGATCAACCGCCTGGTTGTTGCACGTAACGTTCTAGGTTATAGAGGTAGTGAGCTGAGATAAAAGGTTGTGTTATGAGTGTTTACGAAGGCTTTGCTTTTTTCTATTCGATTGGGACGTATACACAATACAGCCATAGAATGGCGGAGCTGTTGCCTCAGATTTTGGAAAAGTATCAAGCCAAGCCCAAGACTATTCTCGACCTGGCTTGTGGAGAGGGAACATTTGCCATCTTGATGAGCCAAAAAGGTCATCAGGTCACAGGTGTTGACAACTCGGAATCGATGCTGCGTATCGCCAGTGAAAGAGCGGAACGGGAACAAACACAGGTTGAATTCCTAAATGCGGATATGCGCTCCTTGACATTCGATCGACAGTTCGACCTGATAACTTGTTGGTTCGACAGCTTGAATTATCTGCTGGAATTACCAGATCTGGAGCAGACCTTTCAAGGGGTCTCAAAATCACTCAAGAACGATGGCTTATTCATATTTGACATTAACACCATTTACGGTTTAGCCGTCAACTGGCAGCGGCATCCAGCATATGTCGAGCAAGATACCCCAGATATATTTGTAGTTCACCAACCCAGTTATGATTATGAACGTAACCTGGCAACTATGCGGATAACTGGTTTTATGCGTGACCAGGAAGGTTGGTTCCGCATAGATGAAGTTCACACAGAACGTGGCTATCCTTTAGAAGACATCCAAACTGCATTGAAAAAAGCAAATTTAGTTGAAATTGCTTGTTTGGGAAGTGTAGCTGAGTTGGGTCCCCCAACACCCGATAGCAGCCGGGTGTGGTTCGTTGCGCAGAAGAAAGCATAAGGCAGTTCCGAATTCAATGGGTAAA
Organism: Anaerolineales bacterium; assembly: GCA_014859065.1. Classification (GTDB taxonomy): domain Bacteria; phylum Chloroflexota; class Anaerolineae; order Anaerolineales; family UBA4823; genus Kmv39. The sequence continues at coordinate 3,785 of JACUUU010000106.1, read as the reverse complement.
CCGTTACGAATTATCTAAGGAGAGAAGTCTCATGAAATACCAAATTCATCGTGCCGTAGTTATTGGTGCTGGGACAATGGGAGCGTCAATTGCTGCCCACCTGGCAAACGCTGGCGTGTCAGTGAATTTGTTGGATATTGTACCTAATAAGCTCACGCCAGGAGAAGAGGAGAAAGGCAAATCATTGACAGATCCTGAGGTCCGCAACCGGATAGTTACGGAAGGGTTTGAGCGTGCCAAAAAATCTCGACCAGCCAGTTTCTATACACCTGAGCATGCATCTTTGATAAAAACCGGTAACTTGGAAGACGATTTCGATGTGGTGAGTGAGGCTGATTGGATCATCGAAGTCATCATCGAGAACTTGAATATCAAACGCCAACTCATGGAGCGTATCGATGCTGTCCGTGCACCTGAAAGCATCGTCAGTACCAATACCTCGGGGATACCAGTTGCTTCGATCGCTGAGAACCGATCGGAAAGCTTCCGAAATCATTTTCTGGGAACACACTTTTTCAACCCTCCCCGCTATTTAAAATTGCTGGAGGTTATTCCAACCAAAGACACCCTACCTGAAGTTGTGGAATCTATCAGCCACTTTGCTGAATACCGGTTGGGTAAAGGGGTAGTAATAGCAAAGGATACACCCAATTTCATTGCCAACCGCCTGGGATCAGTTGCCGGTGCCTTCGCGATGGATTATATATTGAAGAACAATTTCACAGTCGATGAGGTCGATGCCATCACCGGACCTACCATGGGGAGACCTAAAACAGCCACTTTCAGGCTGCTCGATCTGGTTGGCTTGGATGTTTGGGATCATGTTGGCTCTAACCTGGCACAAGCAATCCCGCACGACGAACACGCCCAACGCTACCTGACTTCTGAAGAAGGAAACAATTTGATTAAGGCGATGGTGGAAAAAGGTTGGCTAGGAACCAAGAGTAAGGTTGGCTTTTATAAAGAAGTCAAGCAGGATGGCAAGAAAGAGTTTTGGCCATTGGACTTAAAGACGCTCGATCACCAACCCCCTTCCAAACCACGTTTTGAATCAATTGGAAAAGCCAAGGGACTTGATGATCTCGACCAGCGGTTGAAGGTCTTGTTGGAAGCGGATGATCGCGCCGGGCAGCTGGTGCGTGTACTGACTTACCAGGGTTTGGCATATGCCTCTGAGGTGATACCAGAGGTCGCGGACACACCTTTGCCAATCGATGATGCCATGCGCTGGGGATTCATGCATGAAGCTGGCCCATTTGAGACCTGGGATGCTCTAGGTGTAAGCCAAACAGTTGAAGCGATGAAGGCAGAGGGTTATTCTCCGGCTGCATGGGTAGAGGAAATGCTGGCTGCCGGTTTTACAAGTTTTTATGCATATGAGAATGAAAGCAAGGTTGGAGTATATAACCCGCAGCAAGGAGAATATGAAGCTATCGAACAGCACCCGGCCCTTATACTGCTTAACGAACTGCAGGTGATTGCTAAGAATCCTGGAGCAACTTTGTGGGACATGGGTGATGGTGTAGCATGTGTTGAATTCCACACCAAGATGAATGCCTTGGACGATGACATTTTCAACATGATCATCAAAGCGTTAGACCTTGTAGAGCGTGATTTTGAAGGGCTGGTGATCGGAAACGAGGGGGACAATTTTAGCGCTGGTGCAAATCTGTTCATGGTTGTGATGGCTGCTCAAAACCAGCTATGGGACCAACTGGACGAAGCCATTCAGAAGATGCAGGGCTTTGGAATGCGTATGCGTTATTTCCCCAAACCGGTTGTAACTGCTCCAGCAGGATTAGCCTTAGGTGGAGGAGCAGAGATCATCATGGCTGCCAACCGGGTGGTCTCATCGGTTGAACTTTACACTGGACTTGTAGAAGTAGGAGCAGGGGTGATCCCAGCTGGTGGAGGTACAAAGGAGATGCTTCGCCGGATCCTTAACCCACCGATGCGCACTCAAAATGCAGAAGCACTGTCATTCTTGCAGCGTATCTTCGAGCAAGTTGGGATGGCTAAGGTAGCCACCAGCGCAGAGGAGGCACGTCAGTTTGGCATTCTAAGTCCATGTGATAGGGTTGTCTTTAACCGGGATCACCTGTTGATGGAAGCCAAGCGGGAAGTGCTGCATATGGTAGCATGCAGCTATAAACCACCACTGCCAGAGAAGATCTATGCTGCCGGGCGGGATGGGTTGGCTGCGCTGAAAGTTGGTATCCACATGTTCAAAGAAGGTGGCTACATCACCGAACACGAAGCCCTCATGGGTACAAAGCTGGCAAATATCATGACCGGGGGTGAAATCAGCCGCCCAGCATGGTTAGACGAGCAGTACTTCCTCGATCTGGAGCGAGAAGCTTTCCTATCTCTCTGCGGAGAAGAGAAGTCTCAACAGCGGATGTGGAACATTCTTCAAACCGGTAAGGTCTTAAGAAATTAGGTGAAGGAGGAGATAAATAATGCACTCCATGAACAATTCTCGTGAAGCTGTTATTGTAGCGGCGACCAGAACAGCAGTAGGTCGAGCAAAAAGAGGCAGCTTAGCCTCCTACCGTCCAGATGATATGGCTGCAGAAGTGATCCGTGAACTATTGCGGCGGGCTGAAGGCTTATCGGCTGCTGATGTTGATGATGTGATATTGGGATGCGCGTTTCCGGAGGGGGAGCAAGGCATGAACATGGCCAGGTTGGTCTCTTTGAGGGCTGGTCTGCCAGAGTCTGTGCCAGCTGAAACCGTGAACCGGTTCTGTTCCTCGGGCTTGCAGACGATCGCCCATGCAGCTTATACGATCATGGCGGGACAGGCGGATGTGATCATCGCAGGAGGAACTGAGTCGATGAGTATGGTGCCTATGACGGGCTATAAGTTTGCACCCAATCCCTTTTTCGCGGCCGAACAACCTCAGGTATTCACCAATATGGGCTTGACGGCTGAAAACGTGGCTGAAAAATACGGTGTTAGCCGCCAGGATCAGGATGCTTTTTCGCTGCTCAGTCACCAGAAGGCAACAGCAGCTGTCGAATCCGGATTGTTCGACGAGCAGATTGTCCCTTTGCAAGTTGAGGTGCTTGAACCGAAAGATAACGGCAGTCTGACTGAACGAACGTTCATCTTTAAACGGGATGAAGGACCCAGAGCAGATACAAGCCTGGAAGCGCTGGCAAAATTAAAGCCTGCTTTTAAGGAGGGCGGTACTGTAACGGCGGGTAACTCATCCCAGATGTCAGATGGGGCGGCAGGCGTGATCGTGACCTCAAGAGAAAAGGCAGAGGCGTTAGGGTTGAAGCCATTGGTGCGCTTTGTAGCCTATGCAGTCCGGGGAGTAGCGCCTGATTATATGGGCATTGGTCCATTAGAGGCGATTCCTAAAGTCTTAGAGATGACGGGGCTTTCACTCGATGATATCGGATTGATCGAATTAAACGAAGCTTTTGCTGCGCAGTCATTGGCAGTGATCCGTGAGTTGGGTCTCGATCAAGAGAAGACCAACGTAAACGGAGGTGCTATTGCACTTGGACATCCCTTAGGATGCACCGGCGCAAAGTTGACGACCCAAATGATTTTTGAGATGAAACGCCGCAATGTCCAGTTTGGGATGGTTACGATGTGCATCGGAGGAGGGATGGGTGCGGCAGGTATCTTTGAGAATTTCGCTTGAGAGAACCCAGATACTATGTCAAGGAGGCGATAAAACGCTGGAACTCTATCAACGGTAATATATTTAAAAATCTAGAAAGGGAGAAGAATTATGTCAGAAATAACGGTTCAAGGTTTGATGGATAGA
>JACUUU010000105.1 GCA_014859065.1 Anaerolineales bacterium | reverse complement strand
ATTTGCTTGTATTTTAGAGGGGGCAGGAAATGAGAATAAGCATTAGTGGCAAAGACAATCTTTTTACTTTGGATTTCACCATTGGAAGTTTTGAGCCTAAATTTTGGTTGGTAAGAAATTTCTACGACGGGACTGTTTTCATAGATCTGGACCCCAGCATGCTGAGCCAGGCGCTTCTCTTCCCTCTGAAGTTTCACAGGATTCATCAACACCAACCGAGGTTCCCATAAGGCACCTAGATAGTGTTCAGAATTGACGCGGGAACGCATTTCTTTGGCATCGATCCAGTCGATCCCTTCAAATCCCAAGGATTTCATCAGGTCAATATCGTTTTGCAAACGTTTGAGGTAAGCTGGTGTAGTGGCGACTCGCAAAAAGCCTGGACGAGTGCGATCGCAGTCGAGCGCATGTTTCAGGATAAAATCATCCAGCGTATCCACCGCTCTTTCCATGTAAGTATGTGCATCTTTAATAAACTGCTTGCCATATAACATCTTGTTGGTAGTGAGTCCAAGCCCTACAACGGTCATGGCAAATGATCCGTTGCGACCACTTGCGCCGTAACCAATGTATTTTGCCTCCAGAAGGGCTACATCCAAACCAGGCTCTGCAAGTTTAATTTCGTAGGCAGTCATCAAGCCAGTAAAACCACCGCCGATAACGGCTATATCGACATTTATCTTGCCCTCCAATGCCGGCTCAGGGATGTAGGGACCATAAGTGTCTAACCAAATGGATGGAGGAGATTCAGGTAGGTTCATGAGGGGGCTCCATTTCTTGCTTTTTTTGTGCAGAAAGAGGGGTATCATCAAATTGAGAAAATTGCACTAACCAGGCACGGGTTGCTGCTGGTGTTTTATGGTGGATCACATTGAGATGGGAAAATTCAGGTAGATTCAGCAGCTGTGGGTATTCTCTTCGCCTGCGTTTGTATGTCTTAATCGCCCAGAGCAAGATGGAATCCCTACTCAATAATTGATCTTGCCAAGTTTCTGTATTTCCACTCCAAAGTGCTTCCTGGGAAATTACCCTTTGATATGTGCGTTTGAATAATTGCCATAAAATGACACTCAATGGATAATCAAGCCAAACTATAGTGTCTGCCCGCGCCCAGATGATATCTCGGACTTTGCTGTAGTTGCCATCTACGGTCCAAGAATCGCCTTCCAGCGCATGAGTAACTCTCAACCGGAAGTCGTCCCGCGGCGCTGGCTGCCAACCCGGTTCCCAATGCAGTGCATCGAGTTCGATGTGGGGGATGTTCAACCTATGGGCGATATTTGCAGCGAGTGTGGTCTTGCCTGATCCGGATGTGCCTATAACGTGGATACGATTCATCACTAATTGTTTCAAGGTTCCCACAACTTATACTGGGGTTACAATCTGGTAGATGGATTTATTAAAAACCAGTTTATGGCAGGATAAGCAAACTTTATTATAACTCCTTATTATTTATTCCATTGTAAGTGAAACTGCTATTGACGAATCTCCTTTGGAAGGCTAGAATTTATATAGTTAAGGAGACGGGGCTGTCCTAAAAGTCTGTTTTACCGCTTTGGGGCAGTTCAGAGTGGGAGGAGGAGATAGAAAATCGGGTAATTTAGCAGGTCAAGCGGATAAAAACAGCGTGAAAATCTACTCAAGTGGGAGACAAAAAAGAGACTGTCTTCTTTTAGGACAGCCTCGACTTTTTTGTGGAAATAAGGAGGAATGCAAGGTTCGTTGGCAGTTTGGTAAACCGGTCAGCGATCGGATCGATTTGGTTCTTATTTCCCTTATAATATTAATGAATAACCGGTCTTAACCGGAATTTACCAGAAGAGCGAAGGTAACCTGACGAGGTTGACAATAATTTAAACAGGTGAGAGGCGCTCCAAGGAAGGAAAAAATGGAAGAAATTGTTATCAAAGCTAGCCAGCGCCACATTATTGGAAAACAAGTAAAATCCTTACGCAAAGAGGGTAAGCTTCCAGCTGTCGTATATGGTCGCCATATAGATCCGCTGCCGATTACTTTGGATTATCGAGATGCCAGCCGCACATTACAAGGACTAAGCCTGTCGGCATTGATTCGATTGCATGTTGATGGAGAAGATCATTTTGTCCTGGTGAGGGATAAACAACGCGATATCCTGCGGGGGTTTCTGACTCATGTGGACTTTCAGGCGGTGTCAATGACCGAAAAGGTGCGTGCGGTGGTGCGGATCGAGTTTGAGGGCGAATCACCCGCGGTGACCGAGCATGGTGGTATCTTGGTCTCGCCTATGGAACGGTTAGAAGTTGAAAGCTTGCCTGGCGACTTACCCGAGGTGATCAAAGTTGATGTCTCGGTTCTAAAAGAAGTCGGTGATATGGTTAATGTGCGCGACCTCGATTTACCAAAGGGTGTCACTCTATCTTATGATCCTGAAGAAACCGTGGCAGTGGTCACCTGGCCGGAAGCGGAACTGGTCGAGGAGGAAGTAGAGGAAGCCCTCGAAGAGGAATTGGAACCAGAATTAGTCGAACGCAAACGAGAAGAAGAGAAAGAAGAAGAAGAGCCGGAAGAATAATTTTAGTTCTTTTTTCGGAGGTGAATAAAACTCGATTTCCCAAATAAAAATGGCTGCTTCCAGGGGAAATCTTTGATGAAGTTGAAGAAAATCTCCGCGGGTTAAGATAAGCGTGGAGATTTTCTACTTAAAAGAGTTTGAGGGCTTTCAATAGGTCTAAAGTTATCTGAGCGCTGATACCCCATAACAACTCATCCTGGTAATGGTTGAAATATATCACCGGAACTGGTGCGTACAGGGCTGGCAGCGTGCGCTGGCGGATCTCATGATTTGTTGGGTCTGCCAACCACGCCATGGGGATGGTGAAAACTCGGCTGACTTCCTGGGTGGCGATGCGGAATGGATATGGCCAGGGAATGATGCTGACAACCGGGGTCACCAGATAATTGGATATAGTTTGTATGCGGTTAAGCCTGCCCAGAATGCGGACATCCTTGGCTTTTAAACCGATCTCCTCATATGCCTCGCGTAAGGCAGTTTCTTCTGGGGAGGAATCGTCATTATCCGCCTGACCTCCTGGAAAGGCGACCTGTCCGCTATGCTCAGGTAGATCACCTGTCCGGCGGGTGAAAAGTAGGTGGTAGCAGTCATTTCTCAACAGCAGAGGGATGAGCACCGCAGCTGGGCGAGGTGGTTCTGAAAAGAACTCTGCAGGAAAGTCCCCCATTTGAGGCTCATCCACCACCTCTACCAGCCGCTGCACGATCACGGATTCGGGTAAGTCTGTCGAGCTAATCTGGTTCAAATTCGGTCTAGTTGTTCGAGTTTATCTGATTTTCCTGCTCTGCCTTAGCAGGCAGTACCGCTCGGGCAAAAATCAAATATCCGGTGTGAGCGATCATCCTGTCGGCAGGCCGTAAACGGTCTGCGACTGGTTTGTAGTAGCGTAAAAGTGTTTCACAAACTTCGATGAAACCAAAATCTTCTCTACCAAGCGCCACCAGCAAGCGAGACACCTGGTTGGTGGTAGGAAGAATCGAGCCAAAAAAACCCCCCGGCTTTAGGGCGGCTTTAACCTGGGAGATATAGTCTTCTGGATTGGGGAGATCCAAGAACAAGGCGTCCGCATCTTTTTGATCGAATCCCTGGGCGATGTCACGGAGGATAAATGAGACCCTGGCTTCGAGCTCAAAGCGGGTTAAGTTTTTCTTTGCCAGGTTCTGCATTTCAGCGCGGTTCTCGTAAGAATACACATGACCTTTCTCACCAACCGTAAATGCCAAAGCGGTGGTAAATGCCCCTGAGCCAGTACCTGCCTCCACGATATGCATCCCTGGACCAATTCCCATGGTTACCAGGATAAAGCCGATGTCCTTGGGGTAAAGGATCTGGGTGTTGCGGGGTAAATTCAGCAGTATGTCTGCCAGGGAAGGCTGTAAAAAGAAAAAGGAGCTTCCCTGGTGGCTGAAAACCTGACTTCCCCAGGGTTGACCAATCAAGTCATCGTGGTTAAGAACCCCGCGGTGGGTTTGAACTTTATCCCCTGCCTTCAGCCGGATGATGAAAGTTTTATGGGTTCTGCCAACCAGCAGTGCAAGGTCATTTTCGGCAGCGGCACTTCTTTCAGTTTCCACTTTTATAGAATCCACAGGTTAAGGCTTTAGATATTTCTTGAAAAAATCGGTTATGGCATTATAACAAGTCACCCGATTGGTGAATTTCAAGACATCATGACCTTCATCTTCGAACATCAAGTAATCCACTTCTTTGCCCTGGTTGCGTAAATCTTCCACCAGATCGCGCGACTCGGGTTCGATCACTCGAGGGTCGTTCTTGCCTTGGATAACTAACAAAGGACAGGCAATTTGGTGAATATGGGTGCGCGGAGAACGATCCTGAAGCAACTCACGATCTTTTTCCGGGTGCCCAATCGCAAGTTCAAAGTAGGGTTTCCATGTCTCGGGAATACGGTCCATGAAGCTGGTTAAATCGTAGGGACCAAACATATCGATGGCAGCTGACCACAATTCAGGGTGACGCCCAGCCAGGGTCAAAATCATATAGCCTCCATACGAACGACCAACGACTCCAGCTCGTGAAGTATCGAGGCGGTCGTCTTTAGGAAGCACTTCCTGCATTGCATGGACGTGATCCAACCGGTCATTGCCACCCCAGTCTCGATCGACCTGTTTGGTGTAGTTCAAGCCGTAACCAGTACTGCCGCGCACGTTGGGCACGAAAACTGCAAAACCCTGCATTGTGAGGAATTGGATCAACGGCATGGAAAACCAGGCAAAATCAGGTCGCTCCTGGCTTTGAGGGCCACCATGGACGTAATAAACCAATGGGCGCGAGCCATCGAAGCCAAGTTGTTCGGATGGCAGGTAGAGTCGGGCGGAGACTCGGGTGCCATCAAACGAATCGAAGGAAGCCTCCTCGCCGGAGGACAGCAGCTCCTGTGAGATCCCAAGCACACGCTCGTGGGTGTGTTGATCGATCGCAGTGCGGTCTTTCCCGCTGATCGTGTAAATTTGGGTTGGAGAGGTGGCAGTGGAAAAGGAAATGGCGTAACGATCGTTTTCTTTATCGTAGTGGATCGCTTCTAATACGCCGTTGGACAGTTCACCTTGTCCACACACAGTCGTCAGTATGTCCATGCTTAAATTTTGCTCGTCAAATTTGCCCTCATAAACCCATGAGACGCCATCGATGTTGTATTCCAACAGATATTTGTCGTCTTTTAAGTGATCGATACTGTTGAACTCACCCGAACCGGAATGGACAGTGCCATTGATGGTCACCGGATGAACTTGGTCAGGATCAGATAATTTAAAATATCCAAGTCCATAGGTATCTTCGAAAAGCGCTGTGGAAAACAGGAGACCATCTTGGGGGGTAAACTGGCAGGATTGGATGGCATTTATGGCTACCTCTTCACCAGGGATACGATCTTCGATCGGTTTTCCGAAAAGTAACCTGCGTTCGGAGGTCGCCTTCTCCCAGAGGTAGAGCACGTGATCTCCTACGGTGTAGTTATCGATCAGGATGGCCTGGTTATGATCGGGGTGAACACCACTGATGAAGGATCCATAGCGGCTTTCTCCCAGTTTTTCCAATGAGGCCGTATCTAAATGAGCTTGATATGAAGATGTTATCGGCTCCAGGCGGGATTCTGCTACCAGGTAAGCTGTATTGTCCTGCGGGTAGCAATTCCCCAGGTGGACGCGGAAATTGTCGAAATGGTCACCAAAGGCAGGTTGAGGGTAGCCTCCCTCGATTGGGATGAACATGGGCTGGTAGTTCTCGTCACCATCCTTATCTATCATGACCAGGATCTTATCGAGTTTAGGAAAAACGTAATAGGAGTACCCCCCAACTAGGTGGGGATTCTGCAGAGAGAGTTCTGGTGGTAGTAGGGGTACTGGGACGCTGCCGCCATAATCGATTGAGTAAAGGCTCAGACGACCACTCAAATTGCTGATGAAGAAGATTTTTTCAGCAACCAGATGTGGAGCAAGGAAAAGCCTTGCAGATAGTAGGGATTCGATCCGGAACATTTATGCTTCCTTTCTATTGACATGTCGAAAGATTGGGTTTTAGTTTACCATGGGATTTGATTATTCTTGACGAAAATTTGATATACTGGTAGACTTTGGCAAGTAAGATGGCACGTGTGTTCTCTCTGGAACTCGTAGGAAGCCGGTCTGGACTGTTGTGCGTGTCCGGGCTGTTTATTTATTTTAAGGCAAAGCCGATGCACCTCGACCGTAGCAGGATCATGCGGAAGCCATCACCACAATCATTTATTTACTTGATGTAGGAGAAAGATGTAAAATGGACGAACGTGAAACTGGAACGGTGAAATGGTTCAACGCAAGCAAAGGATACGGCTTTATCGAACGAGAGAACGGTCCGGATGTATTTGTGCACTTCACTGCTATTGAAGCTGAAGGCTATCGAAGCCTGCAAGAAGGTCAGCAGGTTGAGTTCAATGTAGAACAGGGTCCCAAGGGATTACAGGCCGCCAATGTAACATTAATCTAAAACGACACTTAAACCAGAAAATCCCCCGCACTGCAGGGGGATTTTTTATTGCCGTTCTACCAGACTTAACCAATAACCCGCAAATAGGAATAGAACGCTGCCAAGCGAAGCCATGCCGAAACGAAGAGAGCCAACACTGAGAAAAGTCCACCCAAAATTGTTAGCAAGTGCATGACCACTCCAAAACCCAACCCAACCAAGAAGCAGATAGAGCAAAAGCCGCCCAAGGCTGCCACCACGCCATACATGAAAGGCAGCTCCGTAAAGCGTTGAGAGAAGGATCCCAAAGAGAATGGTCGGAATAGTCATTGATCTAGATGAAGCCAGTGTACTTCAAACCCAAGGGGATGTCAACAAATGAATTGATGGGATGTTGTTCTGGTTTTGCGTTTGAGGGTCAAATATGGTAAACTCGTGGATATCTGATTTCCAACATAAAGAAGGATTTTCATCGATGACAAAGTCGCGCACAGAGCAGATCGTAAGCCGCCTGCGGGATATGCAGGCAGCCTCTATGGATATCGAGGCATCAGCGGTGGTATCAGTAGATGGATTAATTATGGCATCAGCCCTGCCGACTGACGTTGAGGAAGATCGAGTATCGGCCATGTCGGCGGCCATGCTCAGTTTGGGAGAGCGAATTGCCAGTGAATTAGGGCGCGGGATGCTGGAACAAGTGTATATTCGCGGCGATCACGGCTTCGTGATCCTGAGTGCAGTGGGGGAAGAAGCGGTTCTAACCGCGCTTGCCCGTAAGAGTGCAAAGCTGGGTCTGGTGTTCCTGGAAATGCGGCGCGCAGCTGAAGACATCAACAGCTATATTGGATGAGAAGCATGCAGAGTATTTTATTGTCAAGCGAAACCTGTGGGGAGGTCACCGGTAATCGGCCCTCCCCACTTCTTTTTATATTATTTTGGAGCAGGGAATGACGACTAAGTATATCTTCCTTACGGGCGGTGTGGTAAGTTCGGTTGGAAAAGGTGTCACTGCAGCAGCGATCGGGCGGTTGCTCAAGGAACGTGGTTTTCAGGTATCAGTGCAGAAGCTAGATCCGTATCTCAATGTGGACCCGGGGACGATGAGCCCCTACCAGCATGGGGAGGTTTTCGTCCTGGATGACGGGGCAGAGACCGATCTCGATCTTGGGCATTACGAACGTTTCATCGATATCAGCCTGAGCCGCGTGTGCAACGTGACCACTGGTCAGGTGTATGCTGAAGTGATTTCCAAGGAAAGGCGCGGCGATTATTTGGGCGGCACCATTCAAGTGATCCCCCATATTACCAATGAGATCAAACGCCGGATTGGTCTGGTATCAAAAGCTACTGGAGCGGAGATCGTCCTGGTGGAAATCGGGGGGACAGTGGGAGACATCGAATCGCTGCCCTTTTTGGAAGCTTTGCGCCAGATGCGCAGCGACGTGGGTCGTGAGAACAGCTTATATATCCACGTTACCTGGCTGCCTTATATTGGGGCAACGGGTGAACTAAAAACCAAACCTACCCAACACTCGGTCAGGGAACTGCGCTCTATCGGTATTTCTCCGGATATGATCGTGGCACGTTCCGATTTCATGGTCGATGAGGAGCTGATGGATAAGATCGCGCTGTTCTGCGATGTCGAAAAACGGGCGGTAGTGCCGATGGTCACGACAAAGGTGCTATATGAAGTACCGATGATGTTAGAGAAAGCCAGGGTAGGTGAGTATCTACTGGAAAGGATGGGTTTGACTGCTCGCCAAGAACCCGATTGGAGCCTGTGGGAGAAGCTTGTAGCAGAGATCCGGCGTGAGAAACCCACAGTCAAGGTAGCTTTGGTAGGTAAGTACGTCGAACTCCATGATGCGTATATGAGCGTGCGCGAAGCTGTTAAACACGCCGCGTTAGCATTGGGGGTGGAGGTGGAGATCGTCTGGGTACATTCTTCGGAATTAGAAAAAGGGCGCGGCTGGGAAAGTGTCCACAGCTCGGATGGGATCATCGTGCCAGGCGGTTTCGGGAGCAGAGGGATCGAAGGTAAAATCCTGACCGCTCGATATGCGCGCGAAAACAAGGTGCCTTATTTTGGGCTGTGCCTGGGGATGCAGTTGATGGTGATCGAGTTCTCGCGCTACGCGCTGGGAAATGAGGAAGCAAACTCGACGGAATTTGACCGCTCCACACCGTATCCGGTCATCGACCTGATGCCCGATCAGCGCGATATCGCTGACATGGGAGGCACGATGCGGCTGGGACTGTATCCCTGCCAGCTGCAGCCGAACACACTGGCTGCCAAGGCATACCAACAAGATCTGGTCAAGGAGAGGCATCGTCATCGCTTTGAGTTCAATAACGCTTACCGCAAGGTGCTGGAAGACGCTGGAATGCGCTACTCGGGGTTATCACCTGATGGTCGCCTGGTGGAAATCGCGGAGATGGAGGAGCATCCATTCATGTTGGGGACACAATTCCACCCGGAGTTCCTCTCACGCCCCAACAGGCCACACCCGCTGTTCCTAGCTTTCCTTGAAGCGGTGTTGAAACGGACGGGGTTATTACCGCAACCGGCGAATATCGAATCAGTTGAAGCGAAAATAGAATAGAGATATTCATATACATTTATTATCGACGAGGTGAAGTATGGACACAATTATTGAAGATATTCTGGCGCGTGAGATTCTCGATTCGCGCGGAAACCCAACCATCGAGGTGGAAGTTGTATTGCAAGATGGCAGCTGGGGACGGGCGGCCGTGCCATCGGGTGCCTCTACGGGAGTCCATGAAGCGCTGGAGATGCGCGATGGAGAGAAAGAGCGTTATGGCGGCAAGGGGGTGCTGGAGGCGGTCAAGAATGTGAATTTCAAGATCGCTGACCAGCTGATTGGATGGGAAGCGACCGACCAGATGAACATCGACATGGCTATGCTGGAAATGGATGGGACAGCTAATAAATCCAAGTTAGGCGCCAATGCGATATTGGGCACCAGCCTGGCGGTGGCAAAAGCGGCAGCAGCTTCTCTGGGATTACCCCTGTACCGCTACATCGGTGGTGTTTACGCCCACGTGCTGCCGGTGCCAATGTTCAACATCCTGAATGGGGGGGCGCATACCGGCTGGCAGTCAGTGGATGCGCAAGAGTTCATGATCATGCCGCTGGGGGCTGAATCCTTTGCGGAAGGCTTGAGGTGGGGGGCTGAGATTTACCACACACTTAAAGGGGTGTTGAAAAGCCGCGGCTATGCAACTCTGGTAGGTGATGAAGGTGGATATGCGCCAGCATTGAAAGCTAACGTTGAGGCAGTCGAGGTGATCCTGGAAGCGATCGAGAAAGCTGGCTACAAAGCTGGAGAGCAAATTGGGATCGCCCTGGACCCAGCGGCTTCCGAGTTCTACGATGAGGAGTCCGGACGCTATCATCTACGCCGGGAGGGCAAGAAGTTGACCAGCGATGAGATGGTGGCTTTCTGGAAGGCGTGGGTGGAGCAGTTCCCCATCGTCTCCATCGAAGACGGCCTGCACGAAGATGATTGGGATGCCTGGAAAGCTTTGACAGCAGAGGTAGGGGAACGCATCCAGATCGTGGGGGATGACCTGCTGGTGACCAACCCCGAGCGGGTGCAGCGAGCTATCGAGGAAAAAGCGGCAAACTCGCTGCTGGTGAAGCTGAACCAGATCGGTTCGCTGACCGAGACCATCCAGGCAGTGGACCTGTGCCAACGGGCAGGCTGGACAGCAGTCACATCGCACCGTTCGGGAGAGACCGAGGACAGCACCATCGCCGACCTGTCTGTGGCATTGAACATGGGGCAGATCAAAACCGGCGCGCCGGCGCGCTCCGACCGGGTTGCCAAATACAACCAGCTGCTCAGGATCGAGGAAGAGCTGGCTGAACTGGCTCTCTACGCGGGCTGGGGGGCTTTGAAGCGGAAGGGGTAATGGTTGATAAGACGAATTGATCGCGGAGGCGGATATACGATCGGACGCAGATAAACAAGGGGACGCGGATAAACGCGGAAATCGCGGATAAGACCTTATTTTAATATATTAATGGAACGGATTGTTTTAGGGGCTTTCCCGCCAGTGGCCTTAATGGATCGTTGCTGTATGTGATTGAGGTGATTGGCGGTAAGGCCTTTAATCAGGTGGGCTTTCACTTTCGGAGGTTTGAGAAGGCCCCCCAATCTCCTTATCCGCTTTTCTACGGCGCACCTCTTGTAACGGGGTGGTGCAGTAGGGGCATACTTTCCATCCGAGTTCCAGCAGTTCTCCACATTGGGGACATTTCTTCTTCAACCTGGTGTAGCACCATGGGCAGACGATCCAATCAAGCGCCATTTGATGGCTGCAGCTGGGGCAGGCTGGTTTTTCTTGAAACGACTGGAGGATGGCTTCCTCTTCCAGGGCGAGTCGATACTCAGCTTCTATGGTGCGGGGAGGACGCAGGATGAGGTAGATGAGCATGCCGGGGAGAAACAAGCCAGTTACGACCAGGACAGCCAGGATGCGGGTTAG
>JACUUU010000104.1 GCA_014859065.1 Anaerolineales bacterium | reverse complement strand
CATGCCAATACAGTCAAAAACCTGCTCTATGGGTTAGGGTTGTTGGAATAACCTGACGAATTCCTCAGTAAGGAAAGTAAATTTGTATGATGGCTACCAAGATGAATCTGCAAAATAATAAATCAGCTGCCAGAACAGTGATGATCACCGGTGCATCCGGTGGCATTGGGCGGGCAATCGTCAGTGTGTTTGCTGAAAAAGGATGGCGAGTAATTGCTGTAGATCGGGTGCCATTCGGAAATCTTCCCTCTGATAGGTGTTTCTTTATACAGGCTGATATTTCTTCCCCGCATGACTTAGAAGATATTTTCAAGCAGACCAAGAAACATACAGATTATCTGGATGCGCTGATTAATAACGCTGCCATCCAGATTACTAAGCCAGTATTGGAGACCAGTGTTGAAGAGTGGGATGCAGTGATGGCTTCTAACCTGCGGTCAGTTTTTCTAAGTGCTAAACTGGCTTATCCTTTATTCAGCCAGGCTGGAGGCGGAGCGATTGTGAATGTGTCCTCCGTGCATGCTGTCGCTACCTCTGCCAACATTGCCAGTTATGCAGCTTCCAAGGGTGGCTTGTTGGCTTTGACCCGCGTTATGGCGATTGAATTTGCACCTGACAATATCCGCGTAAATGCTGTGCTTCCTGGTGCAGTAGATACACCCATGCTGCACGCCGGGTTATCGCGCGGCCACTTAGGAGGAGGTTCGCTGCATGAGCGGTTGGAGAACCTGGCTAATAAAACCGTGATTGGGCGCGTGGGAAAACCTGAAGAGATTGCGCATGCAATCTATTTCTTGGCTGATGCTACCCAATCATCTTTCATGACCGGGCAGGCGATGATTGTGGATGGTGGCGCGACCGCCCGCTTAAGTACCGAATGAAATTTCCCCCATAAATCACCGTACCTGATGGCTAAAATACTGACTAAGTTGAAACAAGTTCTCCCCAGCCCTTTGTGGGAAGCTGCCCGGGGACTCCGCGATGGGTTTGAGATCGCATTACAATGGCCAGCAGCGACTTTTCACCCCTGGCGCGCTGACAGTATCCGGAGGCTGGAATACTATAAAGATATCCACAAAGGAGAACGCTGCTTCATCATCGGAAACGGTCCTAGCCTCAAGAAAACGGATCTTACGTTGCTGCAGGATGAATATACTTTTGGGATGAACCGAATTTACCTTTTGTTCCCTGAGTTAGGTTTTACGACATCGTATTATCTCTCGGTGAATAACCTGGTTATCGAGCAATGTGCCGATGAAATCAAGGCACTGACCATTCCCAAGTTCATATCCTGGCGAGCCAGATCATTCTTTCCGCCCACAGAAGATACGTTGTACCTGTTTACTACCTATACAGGACCAAAGTTTGCCAGAGATGTGCGTGGGCGACTTTGGGAAGGAGCTACGGTAACTTACACAGCGCTACAGCTGGCTTTCCATATGGGTTTTTCTCAGGTAATCTTGATTGGGGTTGATCACAATTTTGCCACCAAAGGTAAACCAAATACCACTGTCGTTTCTAATGGGGATGACCCCAACCATTTCCACAGCGCTTATTTTGGGAAAGGATTTCGCTGGCAACTTCCGGATTTGGAGACTTCAGAACGGGCTTACCGCATGGCTAAGGAAGTTTACAACCTCTCTGGTCGCCAGGTTTTCGATGCGACGGTGGGCGGAAAATTAACTGTCTTTCCCAAGGTGAATTTTGAAGACTTATTCTAGTGTTTCTTCCAGGTTGGAGGATAGTTTTATAGCGGTTGGAATCATGTCTGCATAAAGGTTAGGTTGTTTTATTGTTATCATTATGGATGATTTGAATTATTCTCCACGGAAAACTTGTGCATTGTCCAGGATGAAAATTTATATTCATATTCGTCTCAAGATTCCCTGGACGATGTTTAAAGCGTTCTGTCAAAAACGCTTTCAATTCAGTATCACATCTGGCAGAACACCTGGCATACTTTTTTTGAATTTCAAGGGAACGATTTTCACGGGTGTTTGCTTGTGAGCAACTCATTACCCCTGGTTTCAATTATTACACCTTCTTACAATCAAGCTGCTTATTTAGAGCATACCGTCCGGTCGGTGCTGACACAAGATTACCCGCACGTTGAGTATATCGTTGTGGATGGGGGGTCATCAGACGGAAGCGTAGAGATTCTGCGCGCTTACGAGAAATATTTAGCCTGGTGGATTTCAGAACCCGATCAAGGGCAATCTCAGGCGATAAATAAGGGGTTAAGTCGCGCCAGGGGAGAGATTGTCGCCTGGCTTAATTCCGATGATCTATATCTACCTGGCGTAATCTCAGCGGTAGTTGAGGCATTCCAATCTCATCCAGAAGCCAGTATGGTTTTTGGAAACGCGATATCGATTGATAAGGATGGGAATCCATTTAATGAACAGGTTTTTGGGGATCGCGGGTTGGATGATTTTATGGCATTCAAGATAATTTGCCAACCCGCAGTATTCATGCGGCACGGCAGTTTGGAACAGGCCGGATTATTGGATGAGAGTTATCATTACTTGTTGGATCACCACTTATGGCTGCGCATAGCCATGCTTGAGTCGCCTGTGTATCTACCTCAGCCCTTGGCTTGTGCGCGTTACCACTCGCAAGCTAAGAACATCGCTCAAGCTGCCGGTTTCGGTAACGAAGCCTACCGAATTTTAGAATGGATGCAAAACCAATCACAACTTGCTGAGCAGCTAAATCAACACCGCCGGCGGATTTTGGCTGGAGCGCACCGGTTCAATGCTCGTTATCTCCTGGATGGTGGAATGATTCTTAAAGCCTTGATTTATTATTTTCGCGCCTTGGGTTTACATCCTGCAACCGCTTTGGAAGAATGGCGCAGGATATTATTCGCCCTTTTTAGTTTAGTCGGAATGGGATGGATGGGTAAGGCTTACGCTCGTCGCAGACGAACCGAATTTGCCGCTTACTTCAAAAGCAAAGGGATCGGGAACGTGCATGAGTTGATCAATAATCAACAAATCTTGGGACCAGTAGAAGATCATGAACGCACCTGAGTGTTCCACCACAAAATACCGGGGTTCATTGGTAAATTCGCCGCTTTACTTGCGGATCGCTCTGGTGGTTTTCCTCTTGCTGGGTTTGGGGATTCGACTATATGACCTGACCGACCCTCCATTGGATTTCCACCCCACTCGTCAATTACTGGGAGCTTTAATATCTCGGGGGATGTATTATCAGATGCTCCCAGAAGCTGACCCGACAACCAGGGCATTGGCTTTGGAATTCTCTGCTTCAATTGAAGAGTACGAACCACCCATTTTGAATCGGATTGTAGCCGTAACTTATTTGCTAATGGGGAGCGAGCAGCTTTGGGTGGCACGCATTTATTCGAGCCTGTTCTGGCTTATAGGAGGGGTTGCACTATTTGCTTTAGCATCCAGGACAGTAACACCTCGCAGTGCGTTGTTTGTCTTGGGTTACTACCTGTTCTTACCATTTGCTGTCGAAGCCAGCCGTTCATTCCAGGTTGACCCTATGATGGTCATGTTTATATTAATTACTGCGTTTACTTTTTACCGCTGGATGGAAGAAGCCAGTTGGAAATGGGCTGTAATCGCAGGTCTCCTGGCTGGGATCACGATACTGGTCAAGGTTACAGCTGGTTTTCCGGTTATCGCCATGGCTGTGGCTGCAATTCTCAAGAGATATGGTTTTAGAGAGAGTTTTAGGCAACTTCAAGTATGGGCAATCGCCGTTCTGGCAGCAATTCCTGCCAGCCTGTATTACCTGATCTCGCTCTCCGGTCGCTCTTCGAGCTATTTCGAATTTTGGACCTTATCGATGTGGCATTTGGTCCTGGATGCATCCTTCTTTGTGCGTTGGATGTCGTTTATCCATAGGTTCTTGGACTTAAGCATAGTATTTATCGGGTTGGCGGGCTTATTGATCGCACCAAAGTTGGCGCGACCCCTGGTGTTAGGTTTGTGGGTCGGATATGTTATCTATGGAACCTTCTTCCCTTTCCAGATTCATACTCATGATTATTATCACTTAATGTTGGTTGCGATAATTCCGCTTTCGGCAGCGCCAATAGTGGAATTATTCCTGGCGCGACTTTCTCAGCAGAACAGGTTATGGAAAACTCTTTTCCTCGGAATTGCGATTGTTGCGGTAGCTTACCCGATATGGGTGACGCGTTCGAACTTATTGGTTCGAGATTTCAGGCATGAACCACCAATTTGGGAGGAGATCGGGCAGATACTCCCGCATGATGGAAATACGATCGCCTTAACACATGACTATGGCTACCGCCTGATGTATTATGGTTGGCGCAAGGTAAGCCGGTTGTGGCCAGTGGGTGCCGACCTGGATGTTGCAGAGATACGCGGGAGCGGCAGCATCGATAGGGATTATTTTGAAGACCGCACCCAGGATGTGCGTTATTTTCTGGTGACTCTGGGAGGTGAATTAGAGCGGCAGGCATGGTTAAAGAATGTCCTTTACGGTAACTACACCATCCTGGCTGAGGGGGATGGATATATCATTTTTGATCTTGAATCACCTTTGGAAAGGTCATATTAGTAGTGCATCCTCAAACAGGTTTCTTTACTGTCAAGTCCAAATTCTTCATCTCATTATTAGGTGGGTTGTTCTTGCTCGGGTTAGGTATCCGTCTTTATGACGTCACCGATCCTCCTCTTGGTACACGACAGCTGCGTTCAGCAATAATTGCCCGGGGGATGTATTACCAAACCCTCAATTCCGCTCCAGAATGGATGCGTGAAATTGCTGTCCGGCAATTCCACGAAGAAGCGATCATAGAACCACCTCTCATCGAGATGATCGTCGCCAGTTTATATCACCTGGTAGGGGGAGAATATCTCTGGCTTGCCCGCCTGGTCTCTTCAACCTTTTGGCTGATTGCTGGAATTGCCATCTATGCCCTGGCAAGGGACATGGGATTTCCCGATGGAGGCATTGTATCGGTTGTCTATTTTCTATTCTTGCCGTTCGCCATCCTCGAAAGTCGCACCTTTCAACCCGATCCCCTCATGGTTTCTTTGATTACAATTGCACTCTGGTCGATCTACCGTTGGTATCAACAGCAGACCTGGAGAATGGCGGTGCTGGCGGGAATGCTCACAGGATTGGCAATATTTTCCAAGACTGTAGCTGCTTTTCCACTCCTGGCAGCCTGGGCTGGCATCCTCATCGCCGGTGTGGGATTGCGCAGGGCATTAATCGAACCGAAAATCTGGTTGATGAACATACTTATCTTGCTGCCGACCCTGATTTACTATGTTTATGGTACCTTCATCTCCGGTTTTTTGGTACAACAGTTTAGCTTGAGATTCTTCCCAGATATGCTTACGGATCCTGCATTTTATGTGCGCTGGATGCAGCAGATAGGGTACCGGACTGGGTTTGGAGCCTTCATGCTTGCCCTTGTGGGATTGTTGCTCTTGCGGAGAAGAGAACAATTGGCGTTGGGGGTTGGCCTTCTGTTGGGTTACCTGGTCTATGGCTTGTCATTCCCTTTCCATATAACCACTCATGATTATTACCAGCTTCCACTTGTTCCAATCATTGCACTTCTGCTAGCGCCTGTAGCGGAGGCAGTCTTCCACCAGCTCGCAGCATTCAATAAATTAA
This sequence comes from Anaerolineales bacterium, assembly GCA_014859065.1. Taxonomy (GTDB): domain Bacteria; phylum Chloroflexota; class Anaerolineae; order Anaerolineales; family UBA4823; genus Kmv39. The sequence goes on along the minus strand of JACUUU010000104.1, from coordinate 5,430 downwards.
CCTTTTTGAGGTTAGCCTTTGTTGGCATCTTGATCTTTGGACTAGTGTTCACATTGTGGGATGTGCGAGTTACGTTGGCAAGGCGTGACGACCGACAAGAGTACATATTTTGGGAATACCTGGCTGAAAAACTTGGTCGAGAATCGGCCGTGATCGGAATGACTCAAGATTATGGTTACCGCTTGGCCTATTTCGGTTGGCTGCGTCCGGCGCATTGGTTTATTTCCGGTGATTTCCAATTGCGGGAATTGGCTGGTCAAGATGCGGACGATATCTTCGATCAAATGACAGGGCGGTTACATGGGAAGGATTATTTCCTGATCACGCTCTTTAATGAATTTGACAACCAACCACAATTAAAATCATTACTGTACGATCATTATCAGGTTTATGATGAAGGCCCTGGATACTTGATATTCGATTTAAAGAAGCCGACAAGCAGCCCTCATTAAAAAAGCAGCTGCATTAACGTGTATGGAAACCACTCGAAATTTTAAAGATGACAAGACATTGCCCTTGGTCTCTGTTATAACGCCCTCGTTTAACCAGGCACGATTCTTGGAAGAGACCATCAAGTCAGTATTGGTTCAGGACTATCCTCGAATTGAATACATTATTGTTGATGGTGGGTCAACCGATGGGAGCTTAGAGATTATCAAGGGTTATGCTGAGCACCTGGCTTGGTGGGTCTCGGAACCAGACCGTGGGCAAACGGATGCCATTAACAAAGGTTTTGCCCGCGCTCGGGGGGATGTCTTGGCATGGTTGAATTCGGACGATACCTACTTGCCAGGGGCAATCTCTGAGGCAGTTGCATTCTTGTCAGCTAATCCCGAAGCAGGCATGGTGTATGGGGACGCAAATTTAATTGACGAAGATGGCAGGCTGATCGGAAAATTTCCAGCCAGGCAGACAGACTATAAGCATTTGATGCGCGGCCACGTGCATATACCCCAGCAGGCTTCTTTTTTTAGGTCTGAACTTTGGCGACAGGTGGGACCATTAGACCCGACATTTTTCTTTGCCATGGATTATGATCTCTGGGTGAGGTTGGCTAAGATAGCTCCGTTGTGCTATCATCCCCGACTGTGGGCAAATTTTAGGCTGCATGGTGGCGCGAAGTCAGTGGCAGCGGATGATCGTTGCTGGCCGGAGATGGTGCGTGTACACCGCCGGGAAGGGGGCAGCTGGTTTTCCTGGATATCGTTTAAAGCTTTCATCAGACCATTTCTCTACGCCTGGTTGCCTGTACGATTACGAGTTCGTCTGCGTAAGTTCATCTAAATGAATGTAGTTGCTTGATCTTGCTGTTTTTGTAGCAGTAGGTTGTTGGGTTAGCTCCGCGACCGACAAAATTATCAAGCATACGATGGGCGAGCTCCTTATCCTAAGATATCGGAGGAATTCGGATGTTCAATAAAAACTTCTATCCAGCTATCTCAGTATTAATTCTGGTTGGATTGGTTGGGGGAATACTTATATCATCCACAAGCGATGGATTGACGGTGTTTGCGCAAGGCCAAAGATTGTCCTCGCAAAGTCAGGTCGATGTGCTGGAAAATGGAAATGAGTATCAAATATATATGCCGCTGCTGGAAAAAGCTTGGGGGAAATCAATCTTTGGAATCGAGCTGCACAGGATGAACAGCGGTGGGGGGTTGAATCTAATGAAGGATGCTGGCGCATTTTGGATTAGACGAAATGGATTGCTGTGGTCAGATGTAGAACCGGTCCAGGGTGTAAGAAACTGGGATGTCTCCCCAGTGCGGTCTCTGGAGACAGAGCTGATTAATGCTAACCAGGCAGGGATGGAAGTAATCTTGATAATTCGCAGTACACCTGAATGGGCGCGCGAAGATCCAGAGCTTGCCTGCGGGCGGATCAAGAGTGAAGCTCTTCAGGATTTTGCGGATTTCGTCAAAGAAGCCGTGGCGCGCTATAGTGTCCCTCCTTATAATGTCCACTATTGGCAGATCTGGAATGAGCCTGACGCAGACCCAGAACATGTGTGGAGTGAAGCTCCCTTTGGTTGTTGGGGTAATCCTGAGGAAGATTTCTTTGGGGCTGGCTATTATACAGATATATTGAAAGTGGTTTATCCGGCTGCTAAGCAAGCTAACCCAAGCATAAAAATTGTTGTTGGGGGTTTATTACTCAACTGTGATCCAGTAGAAGACCCGGTTAATTGTGCAATGTCCACTTATCTTGAAGGCATTTTAGTTAACGGGGGCAAAAATTATTTCGACGCAGTATCATTCCATGCCTATGACGCCTATGTTGGTTTAGGGGAATACGCCAACCCCAATTGGAACAGCAGCTGGGATACAACCGGCCCGGTAGTGACAGCAAAAGGTAATTACCTCAGAGAGATTTTGAATCAGTATGGCGCAGACGATAAGATGTTGTTCAACAGTGAAGTGGCAATTATCTGCGGGTCATTCTACTATGACCCGGAGGAAGAGGAGATCTGCACCTCAGATGAATTTGAACTGACTAAAGCGTACTACCTCACGAAAAGCTATGCAGCGGCTATTGCAATTGGTTTAGATGCGAATATCTGGTACTCCATAACCGGCTGGCGGTATTCCGGTTTAGTAAAATCCAATCTGGAACCATTACCAGCTTTCTATGCATACCAGTTTGCGCGCAGCAAACTTGGGAAGGCGTTATTTATCGAAATAGATGATACTGAACCAACCCTATTTGTTTATAAATTCAACTTAGCCGGGCAAGAAATGCAATTGGTATGGTCGAAGGATGAGGACCCTCACGATGTTCCTGTACCTGCAGGAAGTGAAGTTTGGGATGCTTTGGGAAATATTGTTCCCTCCAATGGTAGTGTGATAGTCGAAGAAAACCCATATTATATTCTTTACCCATAAGCCCCCACAGAATAGATCATCCAGATCATACCTTCATATTATGCACTTTGGAATTAAGCATCATTGGTTTTTATTCACAAAGGTATACGGTTGATTTTGCTGGTTTGATCCAACCAGAGATCGCTGCGTAACTATCACCGCATCCCGATTATGAGACCGCAGCTCTTTAGGCTGTGCAGAACTACACGTTTGACAATCTTGTCTTTCATGATGTTTTTTTTCGTCAGTTAGAGCAAACCTCAGTGATCGATCATTGCATGCTGGTTAAACACTTTCCTGGGGCGGATTTTGATAACGATAAGGAATTATCTATATATGCTTGTGACAGTTGAGTTACAATAATGAATAATTCAAAAAGGCTGAAACTCTCAATATTGTTTTCAAAGATCTGTTGCTGATGGATATTAAACCAACTAGAATTCATGATGTATTGATAATCAATCCACACATCTTTGGTGATGATCGTGGTTTCTTTATGGAAACATATCATGCTAGAGTGTTTGCCAGCAACGGTATCGACGCGTTCTTTGTTCAAGATAACCATTCCGGCTCAAAGAAACAGACTCTAAGAGGTTTACATTATCAAATCAGATACGCCCAAGGCAAGCTGGTACGGGTAGTTAGTGGAGAAATCTTCGATGTAGCTGTAGATCTTCGCCGCAGTTCACCCTTTTTTGGGCAATGGGTGGGGCATATGCTCTCTGCAGAGAATCGAACACAGATGTGGATCCCGCCTGGCTTTGCCCACGGCTTCTATGTCTTAAGTGAATGGACTGAGGTTGTATATAAAGCATCAGATTTTTATGATCCTGAATGTGAGCGAACCCTGTTGTGGAATGATGCAGATTTGGGGATAGAATGGCCGCTGGTCGATGGTAAACCACCAATCCTGTCAAAGAAAGATGCTGATGGAACTCCATTACGCCTGGCTGAGACCTATGCATGATGAGCAGAGGTGAAAGTGCGAATTAAAAATTTTAAGGGATTTATATGCACAAAATATTGATCACCGGAGGAGCTGGTTTTATTGGCTCAAACTTTGTGAGGTTTTTATTAGGAGTTGAGCCTGACCTGCATGTTGTTAATCTGGATGCGCTTACTTATGCAGGTTCTTTGGAGAATTTAGAGAACCTTCCTAACCCCGATAGATATTCATTCATTAAAGGTAACATATGTGACCGCATCTTGATAGACACACTCCTGCGAAAATATGATATCGATACCGTAATCCATTTTGCGGCCGAATCTCACGTTGATCGGTCAATTTTAGGACCTGAACAATTTATTCAAACCAATATTAACGGTACCTTCACACTGTTAGAAGCAGTTCGTCAATATTGGATAGGCAAGAAGGGCGATTCAGTCAAGGATGTTCGTTTCCACCACATCTCTACGGATGAAGTGTTTGGTTCGCTTGACTCAGGTGCACCAGCATTTTCTGAGGAAACTCCTTATGCACCAAATTCACCATATGCTGCATCGAAAGCTGCCAGTGACCATCTGGTAAGATCGTATGGACATACCTATGGTCTGCCATACACGATTACCAATTGTTCGAATAACTATGGGCCGTACCAATTTCCCGAGAAACTAATTCCCTTGATGATACTTAATGCGATGGTGGGGAAACCACTGCCTATTTATGGTGATGGACAGCAGATACGTGATTGGTTGTATGTGGAAGATCATTGCGAGGCAATCTTGACCGTGTTGCAGCACAGCCAGCCGGGTAAAACTTACAATATTGGGGGAGAAAACCAACCTGCGAATTTGACGATCGTCGAAACTCTCTGTGAGATCCTTGACGAGCTGCTTCCAGATTCGCCATTTAGACCACATTCAGAATTGATGACTTTTGTCACTGACCGACCAGGGCACGACCGGCGTTATGCTATGGATATTTCAAAAATCAAAAAGGAGTTGGGATGGCAGCCACGCCACTCTCTTGATAGTGGTTTATTGAAGACAGTTCAATGGTATTTAGATAACTCACAGTGGGTGGATGCCATTCGCAAACAACAAAAATATCAGGGATGGATCGAACAGAATTACGAGAAAAGAGGCAATTAATATGAGAGGAATTATCCTGGCCGGTGGGCGCGGGACGCGACTGTTCCCATTGACGATTGGAGTGAGTAAACAGTTACTTCCAGTTTATGATAAACCGATGGTGTATTATCCGTTATCTATGTTAATGCTGGCAGGTATCCGGGAAATCTTAGTAATCAGTACTCCCGAGGCATTGCCTGCCTTTCAGGCATTATTACGAGATGGGAAACAGTGGGGTCTTCACTTTACCTTTGCAGAGCAAGCTGAACCTCGAGGATTGGCGGACGCTTTCCTGGTAGGCAGAGATTTTATCCAGGGTGAGCCGGTTAGCTTGATCCTTGGTGATAATATCTTCTTTGGGCATGGATTACCCGATACAATGCGGGCGGCAGCTCAGCTACAAGATGGGGCTTTGATATTTGCTTATCCGGTGCGGGATCCACAACGGTATGGTGTGGTTGATTTTGACGAAAGCGGAATAGCATTAAGTATAGAAGAA
>JACUUU010000448.1 GCA_014859065.1 Anaerolineales bacterium | reverse complement strand
TGGCGCTAAAAGGGCATTGTGCACTCTTGATGGGAAGTGACCCTGACCAGTCTGCTCGTGCCTTTGCTTCTGAACTGGCTATCTTTGACCAGCTTAGCGCTGATCCCGGAGAAATTCTTCCCCAATCCGACCTGGTCATCCTGGCCACACCGGTGTGTACGATCATTGATCTCATCCACGAGTTTTCAAACCTGCACCCTGGTTGCGCTGTTGTCTTAGACATCGGGTCGACTAAAAGCGAAATTACAAAGGCAATGGGTGCTTTACCAGTGCGCTTTGATCCGATTGGGGGACATCCGATGTGTGGAAAAACTTCTACCTCGATAGCCAATGCCGACCCATCCATATTCCTGGGTGCGACTTTCGCCCTGACACCACTTCCCAGGACTTCGCAAAACGCTATCGCTCTGGCCGAGCAGCTCGTTTATCAGATCGGTTCGCGACCATTGAGGCTGCCTGCAGACCTTCACGACCGCTGGGTAGCAGCAACCAGCCATCTTCCTTACCTGTTAGCCAATGCGCTTGTCTCGATTACGTCAGACGATGTTGTTGATTTGATCGGTCCTGGATTTCGCAGCGCGACTCGTTTAGCCGATTCTTCCCCTACCATGATGCTGGACATACTTAAGACCAACCGTGAGAATATTTTGCGGGTTCTTTCCTTATACCAAAGTCAGCTCAAAAGATTGGCGGAGACCCTTCAGGGTGGCAGCCAGGATGAATTGCATCAGGTTCTGGATTACGGTTTTACCCGCTATACAGAGCTGCTTGGTGAGTAACAATTGGGAGAGACACCTTGAATTTGTGCGTATTCTCCGGAAATTCATTGCAGGGTAGGGTATCCCTGCCGGGTGACAAATCGATTTCCCACCGGGCTGCTCTCTTCACTGCGCTGGCGGAGGGTGAAAGCTATCTCGACAATTTTCCGGACTGCGGGGTGAGCCGAGTCATGTTGGCAGCTCTGAGGACTTTGCAAGTTGCCTGGGAGCTGGATGGGTCAACCCTGCGGGTTTATGGGCGTGGGCTGGAGGGTTTAGTTCCCCCAAACGGTGTTATAGATTGTGGGAACTCTGCCACCACAATGCGCCTATTAGCTGGCGCTCTGGCGGCTGCTGGTATCCCCGCTATATTGGATGGATCGCAGGGTTTGCAGCGCAGGCCGATGGGGCGAATTGTGATGCCGCTGCGAGCAATGGGAGTGGCGGTTGATGCTCACCAGGGATCGATAAATGAAAAGCATCTGACTGCGCCCTTGAGGTTTGCCGGTCGTTCGCCTGGGACAAAGCTTCGTTCGATCGACACACGCCTGGAGGTTGCCAGTGCGCAGGTAAAAACGTGTCTGCTGCTGGCTGCCCTGGCAGCAGATGCGCCTTCGGTAATCTGTGAACCGGATGTTTCTCGCGATCACACCGAACGGATGCTGCGCTTTATGGATGTGGAGGTACACAGCGAGTTTATAGGAACAGAGCTGTTGTATGCGGTCAAACTCTTTCCGTCATCTGTGCCAGCATTACGCCCAGTGTCTTTTTCTATCCCTGGCGATATCTCCTCAGCCGCTTTCCTAATCGTCGCTGCTCTCATAACTCCAGGTTCGAACATCACCATAAAGGATATTCTCTTGAACCCAACCCGTACCGGTTTGCTGGATGCTTTGATTTCTATGGGTGCTGACATAGACATTACACCTGCTGGTGAATTAAACGGTGAACCTTATGGAGAAGTGAAAGTCAGACACTGCCCTCTACGCGGCATTCAGATTAACGGCTCCAAAGTAGTGCGGATGATCGATGAGTTCCCGGCGTTTTCCATTGCTGCTGCATTCGCCGAAGGTGAAAGCAAGGTAAGCGAAGCGCAGGAGCTGCGTTTA
>JACUUU010000103.1 GCA_014859065.1 Anaerolineales bacterium | reverse complement strand
GGAAAGAAAATTCTTCAGGGCCAGGTTCGATGCTTTCTGCCAGCAGGGGTTCCAGGTTTCCTTCAGGATCCATGTAGAACAATGTCTCGTAAATATGCTCCAGAACCGAGAAAGAAGGTGATGAAGTTACTCTGCGAATGTTGAAGTTCTCCACATCGGTGCCGGATACAATTGTCAGCGTTTTTGGTTCGGCGGGAGGGGGAGGGGGTTCGGGTTCATCCGTTGGTTCAGGTTCATCGGGAGGGGTGGTAACCCCTGGTTCTGGAGATGCCGGAACCATAGTGGGTTCCGCTTCGGGAGTCGTCGCACATGCGGCGAGTAACAGACTCAGGGCTAACAAAAGCCCAACCATTAGACGGGTTTTCGGTTTCATGCTTTTCTTCTCCTTAATATTTTTTTTATTCTCGACGTATTGGGGGCTAATGCTTCGATTAATTTGTTGCTAACAATCACCTCCTTACACAGCAGTACACTAGAGAACTGATTTCTATCGCGATCCTAATTAACAATTGAAGTTTACCTTATTAGTCAAGTGATTGTCAATTATTAATTTCCTCTTTTTACCTGCATTCACAGCCAGATTAAGAGATATTAATCTAAAGTTGGACATCAATTTGCCAATAATTCCGTAGAGGATTATTGATATTAGCTTAAGATCTAGGTATATTATGGGGATATCTAAATGTAGATTGTCTGTGCAATCGATCTGCCGCCAACATCACCGCTTGGCTGCTCTCCGACTGGCTGCTTTCCGACTGGCCGCTCTCCGCCGGCGAGGTGGTCTCTTGAGCTTTTTGAATTCTGACCCGATTGCAATCCCAAAACGAGGTAGGATAACGCGGTGAAGGAGAAGCACCAGGAAAGCCGCGCCAAAAGCAGCTGCGAACACCGATAAAGTGCTGCTGAAATTATTCATCAGGTCTGGGTTGACGATCAGCACAATTGCCAGAGCCATCATTACACTGCCGCCCACCAGCTTCAGAACACGCCCATGTTTTTCTTCCATCTTGCTTGCCCTTAAAGTGACAACCGCAACGATGAACACGATCAGTTCGTCGAGCAGGTAGATCAACATATATAAACCCAGGAGCATACTGAAATTGGTGGTGGATACTTCCTGAGCTGAGAGCAGATTGCTCCATAACACTGGAAAACCTGCTGTGCAGGGCAGCTCCACCAGGGCGATACCCAAAGCCATTGCCACTGTTGCTCCGATCAAAGCCAGGCTTGATTTATTTCCAGACAGGATGCTGCGAAAGTTTTGATATATTTTGGGTTTATGCTTGTCTGAAATGGTGAGTGAAACACCTTCTTTGTACCAGAAATAATCCTTGATGTTGATCAATGCAAAACCCATGGCTAAAAGCGCAATAAGGATCTGGATCCAACCAAGGAAGCTCACATAGGAAAAAACCGTAAAAAGCCCCGCGATAAAAAGCCCATAGACGGCAGCGGTGACCAACAAGAAGGTGCCGCCAACTAAAAGGATGCGCCGTCGCGAACCGCTGTGGATTACCAATGCCAGCAAGATGGAAAGCACCCACAATGAACAGGGGTTAAAACCATCCACGAATGCGATCATGGCAGTGCTGAAAACCAGCGATTGAGCGTCCAGGTTGATGTCACCTATCAACGGGATAGATAGGATATTAGATTCTTCTTCTTGTGGGGGCTCGGTAACTGGAGAGGGCGTTGCTTCAATTGGTTCGCGAGGTTCCACAACGATACCAGGAATACCTATTCCAGGATCTGGGCAGGTCGACTGGATGCAGGCGACAACTGCCGATTCCATTTCACGGGAAATTGGTTCGCTGAATCCGGTCCAGTGCCTATTGCCTATAAATGTGGTTGGAACTGCCTGAGGTTCAAACCCAGCCTGAGCAGCCATCTCGAAGAAAATGGCACGATTGTCGGGGTCATACCAAACTTCGTAATCATTGATAACCACTTCTGGGTAACGGTTCGCCAAATCCACCAAGAAAGGTTTCTGCATTTCACAGTATGGGCAACCTTCTCCCCAGAAGAAATATACATTCACAATCTCTTCTTCGGCTGCAAGTACGCTACTTCTGATAAAGTCCTGGTCAGATTTTAATTCTGAGGTTTGGGCGTTGGCTGCCCCCCAGGGAGTGAGCAGGAAATAAAGGCATAATAGGACCGCTAGCAGCTTGATATATCGGCTCATTTATTCTCCCCTTCACCTAAATAAGCCTGAACGGCTGATCGGTTGCCGGTTGAAGTGCACTTTGGACAGGTGCAGGGTTTCTTACTGACTTTACGCAAATCATTAGTACTAGGAATGTCAACCTCCTCACCAGTTATTTCTGCTGCCTGGTCGATCAATTTGAATACTTCAGGTACGCTGACGTTGTAGTAAATATTCCATCCCTCCCGCCGGTCAGATACCAAATCAGCATCACGTAGAATGGCTAATTGTTGGGAGATATACGCCTGGCGGTAACCTAATTGGAATTCTAAGTGACAGACGCAGTGCTCCGATTCACGCAAGACATCTAAGATCGCCAGACGCGCCGGGTGCATCAGAGCTTTAAAAAGCTTCGCAGAAGGTTTGAATTTGTCCATAATTATTTACCAAAAACATTCGAATATTTGCATGAGATTATAAGTAGGTGACTGAAGCAGGTCAAGAGGCAAAGGTAACTAATCAACAGTGATATATATTACAAGACCATTTTCATAAAAAAGCCGAGTTGTTTATTCCGAAGCAATATTCTCTATTAGGAGTAACTCCCCAGCGCCATGCCTTTTATCTTCCTGCAAGATTAAGGTTATTTCAGTGACAAAAATGGGGGGGGATGGAAACCCGACCTACGGTTTAGCGCTATTAGCGTGATCAGCGGTTCGATGAACCAACATGATCCCCTGAGTAAATCCACACTGCTGCGCACATTTCTTTCTGGAAGAAACTCTAACACGTCGCTGCGAGCGCCCTTTGCGAAGCAGTCTCCACCCTGGCTTTCACATGAATCACTCCTATTTCTATGAGTTTCTTAGGAGTTTCTTAAGCGCCGTCCTGTGGCTTAAGGAAAGCGGCACAGCCTTCACCACAGGATTTGTGGGAGTCTCTAAAGCCTCATCTTGCTTTGTGGGGTGATTATTTCTTAGCGACCGCTCCGGTAACTGTAGAATAGGAATTAACGGTCGCGGCAGCATGCAGGTTGCATTATAATAAGTCTGGCCAGCTTCGCAGTGTTTTCTGGATTACACCCGAAAGCATATTATGATAATTGCCGTATAATCAATTTAACGAAAGCATAGGAGTAACAGATGAAAATCACCAAGAATGCCGGATTCCTGTTGTTAAGTATTTTCTTGATCCTGTACGGCCTTTCAAGCCTGTTTGGGCTCTCGTTCTCCGGCTTCGATATCCTTATGGGAATTCTGGCTTTAGTCTCGGGTATTTTGATCCTTTTTTCCCGTTAGAATTCATGGTTTTTTACTCCACAGGTCTTTATTTGTGGATTTGGACGTTCAGCCTGAATAGTGTGACGATCATCACTTGACCCACCATGATCGAGGGACTACAATTCATTTAACATGAATTAAGGAGACCTTGATGACAGATTTTCTATTTCGGGGGAAGCTGGCAGATCTGGACCCCGCTGTCCATAAACTTGAAGAACTAGAAACCGAGAGACAATATCGCAAACTGATCCTGATCCCCAGCGAGAGCAGTGCCCCGACTGCTGTGCATGAGGCATTAGGGTCAGTTTTTCAAAACATCTATGCAGAGGGTTACCCTGATGAATCTACCCGCTGGTTGAACGAGGAGCAAATCCTCGACTATGCTACCCGCCTGGGGCATAACCGACGGAACTCCGACCCGCGTTATTATAAAGGAGTCGAATACGCCAACATCGTCGAATCATTAGCCCGCCGGCGCTGTGCTGAAACCTTCGCAGCCAATGGAGTGAGCGCTGACGAGCTCTTTGTCAATGTGCAGGCTCTTTCGGGGGGCCCGGCGAACAATGCCATCTACCATGCCCTGGTCAACCCAGGCGAAACCATTATGGGCATGAACCTGCTGCATGGCGGCCATTTATCGCACGGCTCACCAGTGAACCGCTCGGGGAAATACTACAACGCCATCCATTACAATGTGAATGCTGATACTGAGCAGATCGATTATGAGGCGCTGAAAGAACTTGCCCGCCAGCACCGCCCGAAGTTTATCATCGCTGGGTATTCATCTTACCCCTGGGTGGTGGATTGGCAGCAGTTTCGTGAGATCGCTGATGAAGCCGACGCGCTGTTGTTCGCTGACATCGCGCATGTAGCCGGCCTGGTGGCCGGTGGTGTTTATCCCTCGCCGGTAGGTTACGCCGATGTGATCTCTTTCACCACGCATAAGTCTTTGTGTGGGCCGCGCGGCGCGTGTATATTGACTGCGGATGAGAGTCTGGCACGTAAGATCGACCGGGCAGTCTTCCCTGGTGAACAGGGCGGCCCGCATGTCAATGTGTTTGCAGCCATGGCAGTCGCTTTCAAGCTGGCGCAGACCGACCAGTTCCGTGAATTGCAGGCGCAGATTGTTGAAAACTGCGTCACCCTAACCACTCGCCTGGAAGAACGCGGATTCCGCATACCTTATGGTGGTAGCAACACTCACTTAACTAACCTGGACTGTAAATCAATCGTGTCTCCCGACGGAACACACCTCTCTGGTGACCTGGCTGCCCGTATTCTGGATGTCGCCGGGATTGTCGTCAACCGTAACACAATTCCTGGTGATAAGTCGGCCGCCAACCCCTCCGGCATCCGCCTGGGCACACCGTGGGTCACGCAGCGTGGTTTCGGGCAGGCTGAAATCATCCAGCTGGCAGATATCATAGCTGACCTACTGCATGCGATCACTCCTTACAACCAACCAGGACGCCGCGGCAAGATTCAGCAGGCAAAAGTGGACTTTGCTACGCTGGAGAAGGAAAAAATTCGCGTGCGTGTGCTGGCACAAGCTGCTGGGATCGACACGCATCCCTCCCGAAGTGGGTATCCACATTTCTTCTTCATGGATGATCACCCACATTCCGAAATAGAAGGGGTAACTTTTGAAATTTTTGGGGATAAAGTTCAACAGTTCATGAATTTTGTAGTCAGCAGCGATATCGAGTCGCTGGAACCAGGCAAGCAGAAGTCCACCCGCCTCTATTTACCTGATGATCAGGTTTCAGGCTCGTTATCACTGGATGAGCGGGGAGTATATTTATTGAGCGTGCCGGCTGCAAAATCCGGGGTTGTGGCTGCCTGGCTGCGCGATCTCTCCGACGGTTACGTGCAGTTTGGCGATGACCTGCTGCGCAAGATACCCGGTCCAGTTATTGTTGAAGAGAGCAGCCAAAGCCTGGAATTAGTTTCAGAGGGTGATCCCCTGGACATGCGTAAACCCTATTACATCGGGATGCAAACGCCGCAAGCTGTTCTGGATACATTGCCCGAATTTTCCTGGCAGGATAAAGAGGGGGAGCTGCGCCGGACGCCTATTTACGAAACCCACAAACGTCTGGGAGGCAAGATGATCCCATTTGCCGGGTGGGAGATGCCGGTGTGGTATTCATCGGTCTTGGAAGAGCACGCCGCGGTTCGCCAGGCAGCCGGTTTATTCGATGTCGCTCACATGGGTGTATACCAGGCAGAAGGGCTTCAGGCTGCTGTTTTCCTGGATTGTGTGGTCGGAAACGACGTCAGCGCATTAGGTGTGGGGAAATCGCTTTACACCCACTTTCTTGATCCCCAGGGAAAGGTGATCGACGATTTATTGATCTACCGCCGTGATGTTGAAAAGTACTTGTTGGTCGTCAATGCTTCCAACGATGACAAAGACTGGGCTTGGTTGAATGCGGTCAAGAATGGGGAAGTGCTGGTCGACAAGACAAATCCGTGGGTGCGAGCTTATGGACGAGATGTGATCTTACGCAACCTGCGCGACCCGCGCGCCGGCGCCGACATGCGCGTTGATATCGCCATCCAGGGACCGCGCTCACGGGACATCCTGCTTTCTATGGAAATGGATGATCAGGCAAGAAAACAAATTACGCGCTTGAAGTGGGCGCAGCTATGTGAAGCGAAAGTAGGAGGCTTCGATCTGATCATCTCGCGCACCGGATACACCGGCGAACGTATGGCATTTGAACTTTTTGTTCACCCTGAAAGGGCGGATGAGTTGTTCAATGCGCTGCTTCAGGTAGGTGCTGATTTTGGTCTTAAACCTTGCGGTTTGGGAGCGCGTGATTCCTTACGCACAGAAGCAGGCTTGCCCCTCTATGGTCACGAAATGGGTGGTGAACTGAACCTGGGAGTCGCTGAAGCTGGGTTTGGATTCTATGTGAAGGTCTATAAGCCGTGGTTTATTGGACGGGAAGCTTTCCTGGCGAATGAGGAGTCTCGTCAGAAGGAAGTAATCCGTTTTCGTTTCAACGAGAAAGGTGTCCGCATGGCTCACTTAGGTGACCCAGTTGTGGATAAACGCGGTCGCGTTATCGGCCAGGTGACCAGCTGCGCAGTTGACCAGTCGGGATTCTTGACTGGTCAGGCATTTTTGGAATTGAAACACTCACAGGAGGGCACCTCAATATCTATTTTCCAGAGCGCTCCAAAATCATCTGGGAAAGCACCTGCAGAGCTGCAATTTGGAGATCGAGTTAACCTGCCCACACAAGCAACCGTGGTTAGCAGGTTTATGTAGTTAAAGAAAGAAGAAAAGGAGATGATATGCATACACCATGGGAAAATCGCTATGCTCAGCGAACCCAAAGGATGGGTAGTTCCGCCATTCGTGAACTGCTCAAGCTTACCGAAAAACCCAATCTGATTTCTTTTGCTGGGGGGTTACCAGCGCCAGATGTGTTCCCGGTGGAAGAGTTCACCGGGGCATGCCAGCGGGTGCTGCGCGACAAAGGCGCTTCAGCGCTTCAATATGGCACCACCGAAGGCTACCTGCCGCTGCGGGAGATGATTGTGCGCCATTCATTACGCTTCGGGATCGAGATCAATGCGGATAATGTCATGGTTACTTCTGGTTCCCAGCAGGCGCTCGACTTGCTGGGAAAAATTTTAATTAACCCTGGCGACCGCATCCTGGTCGAATCGCCAACCTATCTGGGAGCCTTGCAAGCCTGGAATGCTTATGGGGCAGAATATGTGGCAGTTCCATCGGATGCTAACGGCATGATTACCGATGCCTTGGAAGAGGCATTGCGCACTGGACCCAAATTTATTTACGTTCTGCCCAACTTCCAGAATCCCACCGGAGTGACGCTGTCATTGGATCGACGCCAAAAACTGGTGGAACTGGCTGACCGTTATGGAGTCCCCATTGTCGAAGACGACCCTTATGGGCAGCTGCGTTATGAGGGCGATCACCTTCCCTCGGTTGTGGTATTGGATGGTCAGTACCGCGAGAATAACGATGTTTGCTATCGCGGGAATGTGATTTATCTGAGCACATTCTCAAAAATCCTGGCACCAGGCATCCGCCTGGCATGGGCAATTGCTCCTCCAGAAGTCATCACCAAGCTGGTGCAGGCTAAACAAGGCGCCGACCTGCATACTTCCACCTTCAATCAAATCGTCGCCCACGAAGTCTCACGGGGTGGCTTCCTGGACCGCCACATCGATGTGATCCGCAAATGTTACGGTGAGAGGCGTAATGTGATGTTAGGCGCGATGGATCGTTTTTTCCCCCCTAAAGTTGAATGGACTCAACCTGAAGGTGGTCTCTTCTTGTGGGCTACGCTGCCTGAGTACCTGGAATCTGCCGAAGTCTTGAAAGAGGCAATCGAGCAGAACGTCGCTTTTGTTCCTGGCTTGCCCTTCTATCCATGCGGTGGTGGGCATAACACCTTAAGGATCAATTTTTCATATGCCAACCCAGAGAATATCAACGAGGGGATCAGTCGTTTGGGTAAGGTGTTGAATAATATGGTCGGGAAGGAAATTGCCGGATAGCAGGCTAAATTTTTATGAGAATATCGAGCGATGCAGGTGATGTGCATCGCTCGATTTGTTTATGGAATCTTGATGGATATTTGACTAATCTTTGGTGCAATTTTTCACCCTCATTTATCACTCTATCTCAAAATCCCCCCCCTTTATTTCGAGCAGTTCTATCTCAAAGATCAGGGTCGCATTTGGGGGAATGCTACCGCGTCCAGCAGCCCCGTACGCCATGTCGGGGGGGATAGTCAGCTGGCGTTTTCCTCCCGCGCGCATCCCCACCAGCCCTTCTTCCCAACCCCTGATCACCTGCCCCTCTCCAATAGTAAATTCGAATGGCTGTCCCCGGTCCAGCGAAGAATCGAACTTGGTGCCATCAAGCAACCACCCAGTGTAATGCACGCTGACCAGGTTTCCGTTTGTTGCTGCCGGACCATCACCGATGACTAAATCCTCGATTTGCCAACCACCGTTTGGAGGAGTCGTTTGTGCAGTTGGAACCGCATTTCGACTGCTGAAAATGAGAAGCACCACCACAGAAGCCACCAAGAGAATCACAGCGCCGGTTATCAGGCGGATTTTTCGAGCACGAGCCGCACGGGCTGCTCTCCTTTTTTCACGAATTGTTTTTATACCCATGATACCTAATTCCTTTGCCAGAGACTGAATTCACGCAGTATCGAGTTCCCGACGAACTCCCTGAGGATTGAGTTATCTGGAATTAAATCACATTCTAAAGGGATAAACCATTCCAGGAATGCCAGCAGGCGCTTGGTTTCGATGTGTTCGGGTGTCCGAAACGGCACCTGGCGCAGCAGCGGTTCAACCAGGGGCTTAAGCGCAGCCAGTTCGTAAACCAGAGCAGAATTGAACATGACGTCGGCGTTTTCCTGGTATGGAAAGATGTAGCGTTTTTCCCCCCGGCGGACGGATTCCCAGCGTTGGATGGTCTCGTAAGCTGTGTAGCCGCGTTCGCGTGCATCCCTAACGATGCGGCGCAGCAAGCGCGTGTCGGTCGTCGAAATCCGGTTGTGCCGGTCAAGGTTCAGCTGGGTCAAAGCCGAAACGTAGATGCGGAGGACATGTTCGTCTGGAATATCGGGGATTAGACCAGGGTTCAAACCGTGGATCCCTTCCAGGATGATTATGTCACCGCGTTTTAGCTGCACGACTTCACCCGCTTCTCTCTTGCCGGTTTTAAAATTGAAGCGCGGAAGTTGGACGCGCTCTCCGGCTATCAAACTGCCTAAATCTTGCTCCAGGCGCTGGCGGTCTAGAGCACCCAGCGATTCGAAATCTAATTCTCCATTCTCATCGCGCGGCGTGTTATCTCTGTCCAGGAAAAAATTATCCATCTCCAGGGGATAAGGCGTGATGCCCTGGGCTAGCAGCTGCACGGACAATCGCTTGGAGAAAGTGGTTTTCCCTGAGCAGGATGGCCCGGCGATCAAGATGATATGAGCTTGATCGGCATGGGCGGTGATTTTGGCTGCAATATTGGCGATTTCCATTTCGTGCAGTGCTTCAGAAACCAGGATGATCTCGCGGATGCGCTCTTGGTTTATTGAGTCGTTGAGCGCCCCTATATTGGAGATCCCCAGGCGGTGCAACCAATCTCCATACAGGCGGAAAGTGGAGAGTAGTTTGGAATAATCTGGCAGGGGGAGCAGCTCGGTCGGCTGGTGGCGGCGGGGGAAGCGTAGTGTAAAGCCATTGTCCGTCTTTACCAGACCAAACCAACGCAGATAACCTGTCGATGGCACCATGTAGCCATGGTGATAGTCAAGATAATCACCCATCTGGTAGACCGTCAGGTAATTCTTGCGGCGATGGGCCAATAAGCGGACTTTATCCTCATGACCCTTAGCACGGAAGTGCGCGATGGCCTGCTCCAGGGGAATTTCCTGCCGCAGGAAAGGGATGTCTTGCTCGACCAGCGCATGCATACGGGCTTCTATGCGAGCCAATTCCACTTCAGAGAGCGGTGTGCGAGCGCTTACCTGGCAAAAATAGCCGCCTGATGAGACGGAGTGGTCCACAGCAACTTTGCCTTCTGGTATCAATTCTTCAAAAACAGCTTCCAGCAGAAAAGTCAGTGAGCGGCGGTAAATACGCATCCCATCTGCTTCTCCCATGGTTACTGGACGGACGCGCGCATCGATATGGATGGGGTAGGTCAGCTCGCGTAGCTGGTCGTTTACCACCGCGCCAACAATGGGGGTGATTAAGACCTGGGGTGGTGACTCCTGATGGGTTTTTTCTTCCACAGCGTGCAAGAATTCACCCACTGTGGTTCCCCTTGGACCTGATAACAGGCTTCCATCAGGAAGATGGATTTCGACAGTTGGCCGCGGTGTCTGCTGGAAAGTGATCTTACTTGCCTTCATGGGAGGTAATCCCCTCAACCTATGTTATGGGGATTATTGTAACATCTTCTAATAATTGTTTCTTAGGGGAACTTTCTAAGATAACAAAAGTGAAAGCAGGATGCGGTTGAGAAACAGCTTGCCCGGAAGACCCTTGCGAGGTGAAGAGGGGTGTGGGTGATGCAGGGTCTTCCGGGAGAATGATTAATCGGTTTGGTAGGCGCCTACACAGCAAAGGATCATTGCCTTGGCAGCTTTTACTTCATCTAATCTGCCGAAGGGGGTCTTGTGGGGCGCGTTCTTCAAAACATCAGGATCGTTGTGAGCTTCATCGGCGATCTTAACCATCGCCTCGGTGAAAGCGTCTAAAGTTTCCTTGCTTTCCGTCTCGGTGGGTTCGATCATCAAAGAGTCGTGCACGATCAAGGGGAAATAATTGGTGGGCGGGTGGAAGCCAAAGTCCATCAGGCGTTTAGAGATGTCCAACGCCTGAATGCCGGGAGCATCCGGCCAGCGGCCTTCTGCCACGAACTCGTGCATGCAGATGCGGTCATAGGGGACGTGATAGGTATCTCGCAGGCGTGCCAGCAGGTAGTTAGCGTTCAATACGGCGTGATCCGATACAGCCCGCAGCCCCTCGGCACCATGCATGCGGATGTAGGTGTATGCCCGCACGATCATGCCGAAATGTCCGTGGAAAGATTTGACCCGTCCGATACTTTGTGGCGGTGAGACAAAACCGTAAAGGGGTGGGATATCGTCATCGCCGGCTTCAACGATGTCTACTACTGGGTCTGGCAGGTAGTCGACCAGCTTGGCACAAACGCCGACCGGGCCTGAGCCAGGACCTCCACCTCCGTGAGGAGTAGAGAACGTCTTGTGCAGGTTGTAATGCAGGATATCGATTCCGCTGTCACCGGGGCGTGAAATCCCC
>JACUUU010000447.1 GCA_014859065.1 Anaerolineales bacterium | reverse complement strand
GGAACCATGGGTCAGCATCTCGAGGACACGGCTATGGGTGAGGCTATTGCATTAGCAGCTCGTCTGGAGAGTGTGGCTGAACCTGGAACGGTTTTAGTCAGTGAAGCAACTTATCATTTGGTCGCTGGAAAATTCCATTGGATCGACCTGGGTCAGACCAGTTTGAAAGGTCTTTCAGAACCTGTGCATGTCTTCCGACCATTAACGCTTAGATCCGACGCGGAATTATTGAAAGAAATGCAAAGTTACCTTCATTCCGCACCGCTAATTGGACGGTATGAAGAATACAACCTAATGCGGCAAAAAGTTGATCATGTGCTGGAAGGTCGAGGAGAGATTGTGTTAATCAGCGGGGAACGCGGCTTGGGCAAAACGCATTTGGTTAGGCAAGTGCATAAAGATCTTGCCCTTCGTGAGTTGGTATTCGAGTCTTATGAGGATGTCATAAATGATGATCATCAAGGGGAGCGATCTTTAAAAAATCGCGTATTGTGGCTTCGTGGGTGGTGTAGTTCATATGAGCAACAATCCCTGTTCTTTATGTGGCAGATTTTATTAAAATCATGGCTGGGTATTGAGCCAGACGAAACCAATCAGCAAACGTTAACCCGATTAACAAATTATTGTGAAGACCTTTGGCCAGAAGACTGTGAAGATTATCTACCGATGCTCGCCTCGCTGCTTTCGTTGTCAAACGAAACAATTGATGCTGAGTTAGCGATGTTAGATGCACAGGGTTACCAGGGTAAATTGCTTTATACCCTCCGTGAATGGCTGAAAGTTCTCAGTAAAAAGATTTCCCTGATCCTGTCGCTGGGGAATGTTCAGTGGGCAAATTCTGTATCTGTTGATTTATTACGAGATGTAGTTTCATTATCGGAAGACCACCCTATTTTATGGTTTATTGTTTACCGTCCAGATAGGATGTCACCGGTATGGAATTTTCAACATTTTCTTGAAACTGAATATCCACATCGGTTGACATTGCTTTCCCTGACCCCCTTTGAAGATGAAGAAAGTAAAGCGCTTATTGAATATATCTTACAGCCTAATAAACTGGATTATGAAACATTGGAGATCATTGTCGAACGTACAGAAGGAAATCCATATTTCATTCGTGAATTAGTAAATAGTCTTGTAAATGATGGGGTTCTAGTTAAAGATAAAGAAACCCGAAAATGGAAATTGACAAGCAAAATCACTGTCTCCGATCTACCAGAAAGCTTACATTCTTTATTCCTCGCCAGGATAGATAAATTGTCTTCAACTGACCGGCTGGTATTACAGATTGCCTCAGTCGTTGGTTTTGTTTTTTGGAAAGCGGTGATCGTTGAAATTGCCCCCGAAGGTATTGATGTCACCGAAAGCTTGAACAATCTCCTCAAAGTAGAATTAATCCAAGAAATTGGTGCATATATCGATTTAGGTGTGTCTTATCAGTTTTCTTCTACACTTATTAAAGATGTGACTTATGAGAGTATTCTAAGCCGTCAAAGGCGAGAGCTGCATGCCAGGATTGGGGAGTTTCTACAAACCTTCCAGCATAATCAGGAAGTAAGCCCCAGTTTGCTTGCCCATCACTTTCAGATGGCTGGCAACTTAAAATTAGAACTATTTTACAGAATTGATGCTGCTGAACAGTCGCGACACTTCTACGCAAACCAGGAAGCTTACCAGGAATACTCTCGTGCATTGATGATTCTGGATGAATTTGAAAAGGAATCAGATCAACATTCAAAATTTGCCATTTTGACACAAAAATTTGATTTGGTTAAGAATCGGATCGAGGTATTGTATCATTTGGGACGGGTCATTGATGCCCATAATGAGGCAAGAAACTTGTTAGCAATTGCTGATCTCATCGAAGGCGACCCTACATGGCGGATTG
>JACUUU010000446.1 GCA_014859065.1 Anaerolineales bacterium | reverse complement strand
TGGAATCATGATCCTTCCAGAACTCACGTTCTTCATCTTCGTTTCTAAATTCAGGTATATGCTTCGCCATAAGCTTTTCTCTCTTTTCTGCTCATCTCGCGGGCTGAAATGACCCGGATATTGTCATTTCGTTCCGTAAACGCAAAAAAAATTGACGTCCAGCATTGGTTTGTCCAATAACATAGTATCGAGCTTCAGTTTTGGATTGGGCTGGATCAGGTTAAAAAAGTACATGAATTTCCATGAAAGCCGTTCAGGGCAGGTATATTAACGAAATATTCCTGAAAATGATTATCAAGGCAATCTTTTATCGTTGTAATTCACACCGGGTAGGTCTTTGAAGTGTTCGCCTTGTGTCCAAAAAATCGTATTTAGGTTGTGGGTTGTGGTAAATATGATGCTGTCAGCCATCGGTATTTTGTACTCCTAGGACTCCAACTTCTTCATCGCGATCAACTGTGGTATCAATTCCTGGGAACAAATCGCGGGATTTTTCAAGTGGTAGAGAAAAGACAACCCGTAAAGTGCCTTCGAATGGAATGAAGACCACTTTGTTCCCTGGTTTTAAGTTGTATCGCTCCCGATTTTTTTAGTGATAACCACCCGGTATTTGGAAGAAATCGTTCTTGCTTCCATATCTAACGATTCCTTGTCATAATAGTATGGTAAGACGATTATATCAAAAGGTCACAGGCGACTTTTTGGTATGATAGTAGCGAATTAGTTTTTATAGATTGAGGTCAAAGAAACCCAGGTTCGTAGTATATGAGCGAGACCCAGGGTGCCATGCATAACGATTGGAGCTTTTATTAATTCAAGCCTTTGGATCAAAACGATATCCCATAATTCTACGTAATGGATTAATACATCACGGATGCATAAATAATTCAAGGAGGAAAATAATGTGTCTCTCGAAGGGTTCAACTGGAGTTATGTATTAGTATCATTCTTCAACCTGACGATGCTGGTTGGCTGGTTTATCCTGGCGGTCATAGCGCTGTTCATGCTGCGCCGTAGAGAGCTGCCCGATACAGCGCTGGCAGTCTGGGCAGCGGTGATTGTCATCATCCCCATCATAGGTGCGCTGGCGTTCTTGATCGTCAGTCCAGGGAGGCGGAGGTAAAACAACTTTGGCTCGGATTACCAGGAGGAGGGACATATGAAAGATCAACTCATTAGAATCTTGATCGTTAGCGACCAACCCGTTTCGGCACTGGGATTGCACACTCTGTTGAGCCAGCAGAGCGACATGGAAGTGATGGGACACGCGACCAGTGGGGAGGACGTTCTGGAGAAGGTGGCGCGGAAAAAGCCACAGGTGCTGCTGCTGGATTGTTATCTGATCCATAACCCGGCCGATATCATCGCCCGAGAAGTGTCTTCATTGGATATGCCGGTGGAGATCATGGCTATCAATCCCATCATCGATGAACCACACCTGAAGAGCTTGCTGGAGGCCGGTGCTGTGGGCTACCTGCTCAGCAGTGAGTCTTTGGAGAGCATAACAAACGCCGTACGAAAGGTGGCTGCTGGCGAGAGGTGGTTGAGCTCACCGTTGGCGAACAGGCTTCTCACGCAGGAGACTAGAAAAGCCGACCAAGGGAATCCCTTACCAGGCAGGAGGTGGAAGTGTTGGCGCTGATGGTCAAAGGTCATACCAACACGCAGATAGCGGAGAATCTCTCGATTGCGGTGGGAACGGTGAAGAACCATCTGAAGAATATCGACACCAAGCTGGGTGTACACACCCGCGTGGAGGCACTGCTGTTGGCAGGGGAATATGGGTTAGTAAAACAGCTCTAAAGAATTAACTGTTTGACACTCGAGACAAGTACTGACATGTTTAACAGAAATGTGTTCGTATATACTGAAAAAGGTCTTGAGCAATAAAAATAG
>JACUUU010000445.1 GCA_014859065.1 Anaerolineales bacterium | reverse complement strand
GCCGGCGCGCTTTTATCCCTGGCATTCTCTTACATCCCCGGACTGCAGGCGCGCTTTTATCCCTGGCATTCTCTTACATCCCCGGACTGCAGGCGCGCTTCGATCCCCTGGATGGGGTTTACAAACGCCTGATCATGCTGGGGCTGCTGGTCTTAGCGGCATCAGCTGCTTTCAGCGCTGCCTGCGCTGGTTGGGCTGCCGATCTGGGTCTGGGCTTATCTTGTGACCGCAGTGGGTTGATCGGGTTGCTGCATGCTTTGTTTCTGGCAATCGTTGCCAACCAGGCTGCCTTCTTGATTAGCCCACCCTTGAACCCCCGCGGAAACCAGTCCCCTACTTCCATTCCTTCAGAAGGGAACGGGCGCTGCAGCCCTTGAGGTGGTTATGACCCCCCACAAGACTTTACCTGAATCCGACCACCAACCCGCTGGCGCCCCGGCTGATCTTTTTTGCCCTATCCCAAACTGCCCGGTGGTGGCTTCCAGCCAGCGTGCGGCTGCCAGGGGACAAGACCTTGCCCGGGCGGTGCGCAAACTACGCCGTGAGATGAACCGCTGCCAGCGCTGCCCGCAGAAGGAGCAGTGCGCTTACAAACAACACATCGACCGGCTGGTGCTGCGCGCCATCTCCGACGTCTGCGAAATTTGGCGCAGCACCAGTCTGGATCACCCCTCCGCCGAGACCAATCATCCCGGCAACCCGGACAAGCCGTAACCAGTGGTGAGCTGCGTGCCGAAGGCCGAAGTTGAGCCTGAAATGATCGATCACTATTCGACAGTCAACAACTTGATGAAGGACATGGCAGATTTCAGCGCCCTTGGCCTGGGTATGAAACTGCGCCGCTACCAGCAGCAGGTTGCCAGGAGTATCGTCAGCAGCGTGATGAAAGCCTCCGGCATGACTTTCGTTGTCATCTTCCCCAGGCAGTCAGGCAAGAACGAGCTACAGGCGCACATCGAAACCTATTTATTGACCATGCTGCAGACCGAGAACGTCGAGATGGTAAAGGTATCCCCGACCTGGAAGCCGCAGTCGTTGAATGCCATGCGCCGCTTGGAGAGGGTGTTAAAACGCAGCTTTCTCAGTTCCGGCAGGTGGGTCAAGGAATCGGGCTATATCTACAAGCTGGGAGAAGCGCGTATTTTTTTCTTCTCCGGAAGTCCCACCACCAATGTGGTCGGGGCTACCGCAAATCTGCTGCTGCAGTGTGATGAAGCTCAAGACATCCAGATCGCGAAATGGGACAAGGACTTCGCGCCCATGGCAGCCAGCACCAACGCCACACGTGTGTTCTGGGGAACGGTGTGGACCTCTCGCACGTTGCTGGCGCGCGAAGCTAAAGCCGCCCGCGAGGCTGAAAGGTTGGATGGGGAGCAGCGTGTTTTCATCTTGAACGCCGAGCAGGTCGCCGCGGAAGTGCCCCAGTACGGCAAATACGTTGCCGAGCAGGTCGCGCGTTTAGGTCGCAATCACCCCCTGGTCAAGACTCAGTATTACTGCGAAGAGATCGACTCACAAGGGGGGATGTTCTCTGCACAGCGCCAGGCGCTGATGCAGGGACGTCACTCTAAGATGTTCAGCCCGCTTGAAGACGAACTCTACGCAATCCTGGTGGATATCGCCGGCGAAGATGAGGGCGCTGGTGGTGAGCCCGGTATCGACTTCGAGTTGGCAAATCCAGCCCGGGATTCAACCGCCCTCACCGTGGTGCGGGTCGATCTATCCACCTTGGGGGACGAATTGATCCAGGCACCCACTTACCAGGTGGTCAACCGCTACCTGTGGACCGGTATCAAGCACACCCATCTTTATGGGCAGATCAAAGCGTTAGCGCAGCTGTGGAATGTGCGCTGGTTGGTTGTCGATGCTACCGGTGTCGGCGCCGGGATGGCTTCTT
>JACUUU010000102.1 GCA_014859065.1 Anaerolineales bacterium | reverse complement strand
GTGCGCATCTTCATCATTTTTCACGACTGTGGGCATGGCTCTTTTTTTAAATCTAATAAAGCCAACGCAATCGTTGGATTTATTACGGGTGTACTCACCCTGACCCCCTACGAACATTGGCGCCACGATCATGCTATCCACCATGCCAGTGTGAGCAACCTCGACCGGCGAGGTGTCGGAGATGTGATGACATTAACTGTAAAGGAGTATTTGGAACTGCCATACTTTAAAAAAATCGGATACCGCGCTATGCGGCATCCTTTGGTCTTGTTCTTGCTTGGTCCTCCCCTGTTGTTTATATTTGGTCACCGAATAGCACGCCGTGGGGCTGGTAAACGCCAACGTCACAGTGTTTATTGGACAAATATCGCCATCATTCTAATCTTATTGATCGTCACCCTTACTATTGGATTGAGAACCTACTTATTGGTCCAAGCACCTGTATTCCTGATTGCATTCTCAGTCGGGGTATGGCTTTTCTACATCCAACACCAATTCAAAGGCACTTATTGGGAGAAACAAGAAAATTGGGACTTCGAAACTGCAGCCCTGAAAGGCAGTTCATTTTACAAATTGCCCAAGCTCTTGAAATGGTTCAGCGGAAATATTGGCTTCCACCACATCCACCATCTCAGCCCACGGATTCCCAACTATAACCTGGAAAAATGCCAGAACGAGAATACGATTTTTAAAGATATCAAACCTATCAGCCTGCTTTCCAGCTTGAAATCGATAAAACTGCACCTATGGGATGAAGAACAGCGCATGCTGGTTGGATTCAAACACCTAAAAACCCTCAAACTAGATCTGGTACAGAAACAAGCAGAAGTGGGTAATTATTTTAAACAATCCGAAGAGTGCAGAAACTAAGTGCTTTGTCAAGGCTAAAAGTATGGTTTCATGCCAAGCCTTTTATTGCTTGACAAAGCCTAAAGTGTTCTGTCTCAGTAAATTTATAATCATCGATTCAGGTTTGACAGAACACTAAGGATGAATCTTGAAAGCACTATCATTTTTAAGCATGTAGAGATAGGCATCCTCCAACGTGGCACTGACCGGGAAAGCGGGACAACCAGCTGGCAGCTGCCCAACCAGACGCAGGATGCTACCATGCTCATCCTCTTTAACCCGGCAAACACAAGATGATCCCGGTATGCTCGTTTTCTCTCCAATTCCTGTTCTCAGCTCATATACCATGCCATTGACCTGTGTTCGAAAACTCTCCACATCCCCCTGATAGAGTACCTGTCCTTCCTTCAAAATGATCATTACCCGCGCGAGGCGTTCCACGTCAGAGGGTATGTGTGTGCTGAAGATGACCAATCGGTCCTCTAGATGGCGCCGAACTAAACGAAACACTGCTTCCCGCTCGCGAACATCTAATCCCAGGGTTAGCTCATCTAAAAGCAGCAGGTTGGGATGTCCCAAGAAAGCCTGAGCCACTCCAACCAGCCGTCTCTGCCCTGGGGATAGCTGCCCAAATGGGCGCTCAGCCAATGGGAGCAAATTTAACTCATCCAGCAGATTTGGTATTTGGCTGTCCTCTGCGCCACCCTTCAACTGCGCCAGATAGTTCATCAATTTAATCGGCGTGAGGTGCTCGGGCAGCTGCAGATCCTGCGGCAGGTAGCCCAATTGGCGGCGAATCGGGCGCAGCTTCCCGGAATAGTGATAGCCTCGCCAGTTGATTTCTCCTTGCTCAGGGCTCAGAATAGTAGCCAGGATGCGTAAGAGGGTGGTCTTTCCTGAACCATTCGGTCCAAGCAAGGCAACGATCCCGCTTTGCAGGTCAAGATCGACACCACACAAAGCAGGTTGGTGGTTATATGCCTTTTTTACTCCACGAACAATCAACGCCAACCCAAATCTCCTCGCGAAGCCAGGTCTCCGGCTCTCTGCACCAATACCAGACCAAGTGCTATCGCCAACAGGAAAAAACCCATCAATAGATTAGATTGGTTGACCTGCGCGACCAGCCATAAAGCAGCTAAAGGGGCTTCAGTTGCTTGTTTTACGGCCTGCTGCCATCCCAGGAAGTTCACAATCCCCCATAATATCAAAGGTGCAGCGACACCTGCCAGCGAACCCCACCGAATCGAGATATACAAGGCGCATCCAGCCAATGCCAACATTGGACCCAACCAGGCTAACAGTATGCGCCACAACACCAGCTGCAGCCCTTGCCCCCAAACGATTCCTAACAACACCAGCGAGATAGCAGTGTTGATTGCCAGCACTAATCCCAATCGGGAATAAAGCAGTTCCATGGTGCTGATTGGTGAGATCTTCTCCAACTCCCATAAAGTTTGTGTGTCAGGACGAAAGGCGTAGGCAACCCCAGCGGCTGCCAGCAGGGGTGCTAATCCCAGGAAAAACAACACTGGCCACCCATCTCCGCTCAACGAGACAATTACCAGACCTACAGCGAACACAGCTGCGCACGCCCACCAAAATGGTTTTTCAAACAGGACTGTCTGCGACCAGCTCAACCTGAGCCAATTGCGCAGCCCCTGGACAGACGCGGCTGAGATAGATAGCGGTTGATCTGTCGCTCGAGGTACCTTTGAGAGATTGGAGCGGTCTTCATAAACCGGCGCGCTTTCCTCCTGCCTGGCATTTACCTGGTTTCCCGGCAAATGGGCTTTCAACCTGGCAACCAGCTCGGCATTCTGCTGAAGGCTGGGCTCGGGTGCAGGATAACGATCTAGGAATGACTCCAGGGATGTCAGTTCTCCTAAGAACTCTCTCTGGTGCTCATCCATACCATTTGTCAGCCTGTTACTTCGCTCGCTCATGGACAGGGCCCTCCTTTGATTCTAGGAATCCTTTCAATTTTTTCAATGCATGATACAGGCGGCTTTTTACCGTTCCTAATGGAGAGGAAGTAATTTCAGCGATCTCTTCCAAACGCAAATCGTGATAGAACCGCAAGACTAAAACCTCCCTCTGGTCATTAGGCAACCTCTGTAAAGCCCTGCTTACCTCAATGCGCTCATCTGCCTCTAAAGCTGCCAGTTCTACTGTGGATATGGTGGAGCCTGTTAGTCTTACTTCTGCATCCATATTATCGCTTGCTTCCTGCCGGTATGTGGCTGAGCGAAAGTAATCTCGCGCCAGGTTCCTGGCGATGGTGTAAGCCCATGCTTTGAAGCTCACTGGTGTTTCTCCTTGAAATTTGATGACGCGGATAAAAGCCTCCTGCACCAGGTCTTCAGCTGTCTGTTGGTTTCCTGTCACCCGGTAAAGGTATTTAAACAGCGGCGCGTGGAAGCGTGCTACCATTTCCACCAGGCAGTCCTGCTCGCCGTTACGCAAGCCGTTGAATAATGCCTCATCCGTGCACACGGGGAGTTCTCCTCAATCGGACGCCTCGTTTTGTAAGTACACTCAACCAGAAATTGACTGTCAGGAAAAAAACACCTAACGTGCACAGCAACCACCGGTTGAGGTCATATACCAGCTGTTCATGGGGAAAAGTGCCTGCAAACAAGAAAAGAGGATGTCCCAACTGACGTCCAATTTGGAACTCGATGAACCAATAACTTATCACCACTGCTGCTGCCGCCCAGTAGTTTCGTGTCAGATTACCTGCCAGCAAGGAAATGCTTATGAGGTACAGTGTTGGTGGTAAAGCTGGCAGTAAGACCTCGATAAGCGGGAAAGGGCCATAAACCCAGCGAAAAGCCATCACACCAGCCAACAGAGCCAAGAGGCTGAAGCAGGAGGCACCCACTGCTCGCAGCAGAGGCAGGCGCCAGGCTGGTTCTGGATACGAACAGCGCAGCTCTTCAAAACCTTCATCTCCTTCGATAGACATCAAATGGGCAGCTGCCAGCCCAGCTGAAAGGGGTAAGATAAGCTCGAAAGCACGCACCAGCTCGTAAAGCCCCGCATTAGAAGATCCCTGCTCCCAAATCCACCAGCTTAATAAAGCGAACACCGGCAGGGCTAAAAGCGGTGGTAACGCTTGTAAACCTGAAACAATTCTGGCTTCATAGAGCAGATAGGACATGGATAAATTCCCACTGATCCTCAAAAAATTCTTTCCTTGCCACTGACGTACCCATCGGATGCAATTCGCCAGCCTCATTAACCGCATCTCAATACCTATATTCGATCCAACCTATTATCATCCATTATTCTGCACATTCCAAACCCACACATTCTGACTCTTCCCTGATAACCGCTCTACTGCTCCGTTCTGGAAATCCAAGGCTAACAAGTCTTAAGGAGATAATCCCGCGGCAGCTTCTCCACTAATCCAATCCTGTAATTCTTGGTTACCAAGGTAAACAAGCTCATCACGATGCTCCCTCACCTGATCCAGAACTTGAACAACGCCATCAATACCAAACTGCTCGTAGACCTTTACAAGAGCGATATCTAAACCTCGATAACTTATTTCTTCAACCATTATCTTCATCACTTGCGGTTCACCACCTGTCTGATGGTACGCCCAGATAAAGCGCACAATATCATCGCTGATCCAATAATCTCCAGGGCTTGTTTCTGTAGTATATAGATCCCATAAATCATACATCAGGGCGTTCCAGACCATGTGTTGTGGATAATCGCCAGCCTGCTGTTGGTCTATTCCAGCTAAGACCCATCGGCTGATGACTACCACCGGACGGTTGTCTGATGGTGGTGTGTTCAACGGGAGGCCAGACTCCTCTCCCAAAACAATTAAAGTTAGACCATCAATCTGCAAATCTGGAAAGAATAGACGCATTTTTCCCAATGGTTCTGTGTAAATATCGATCAATCCTCTTACCCTGGGCAGATCATTTTTTGAGGTGATCAAAGTTGTCTGACCAATTTGCTCGGTGACCAGCTGCGGTGATCCCACCAGAAAGATCCAGGTTGCATCCTCGGAATAGAACTGACCAGGTGCGACCTTTGGTAGGTTCGAGCCAAAGTTCAATTCCTTGTTCCCACTTACCTTCAAGTGGACTCGGGATGGCTTTGTTCTGGATAGGTCGCTCGATCCTGGGTCAATACCTGCTGCTGGCAGAGGGTACCAACCGATCCCAGGTGACAGCCGCACGCCATCATCATGGATAAAATCCATCGCTACTGGAATACCTCTGATGGATTCCGTGTGCCACACACGACCTCTGTAGCTGATGTGGACCTCCACTTTTTCACCAGGTTGCAGAGCATCCTTTAGAAAAAGACGCACTATTTCACCCGCCCGTTCAACTGGCAGGCTGCTGTCAGTCACTTCCAGATCTGGGTAGAGATAAAAATATAACTCCTCTAATGCAACCGGTTGGGGGTTACGCACGCTCATCCTCACCTGGAAGGACGAATTCTCCCCCTCGCTCAGATCGACTTTCAGATCGTACTCTTCCACGATGTGTCTCTTCGTTCCAATGGGATCCTGCTCTTCGAACACCGCCCCTACGCTCCATTGGCTGGCTCCTTGGTTTTCCTCAGCTTCGACGATTTGCAGATATCCCCAACCACCAAATCCAGCTATGCTTAATGCTACCACTATCAGGCTGCCAGCTTTTATAGACCTGCGGTGGAAACGGTGTGAACTGTGTAACCAGGAAATTAATCCCAGGATAAACCCCAGCAATCCCATGTAAAACAAGTTGAAATACATGAAAAGATCAGCATAAATCAGGCGTCCAAACAGCTCAGAATACACATTGATTGTACCCTGACGCATAAAATTGAGCAGCAATAAGGGTTTATAGATGTTGTAAAGCATGTTGGGAATCAGGAATAAAACTGCCCATCCGGCTACCAGCAGTGGATACGCCCAGCGACCCAATTTCAACCAGCTGTTCAACCACCAGGCGGTTGCAGTTGTAAAAGCAATGGTCAGTAGAGCCTCGCCAATGAAAATTGGTGCGCCAGCCCAGAAAGATGCTGCCGGCCCCTGGTAAGCGGCTACAACCAGTGGTTCGATCAAAAAGCTGCCTACCGCCGTGACCCCAGCCAACCATCGCCCGATTAGTGTTTCCAAACCGGTAGGAAAGCTGGCTTCCAATTCAGCCAACTTCAATCTCTGCACACGGGTTGCGCTAATCCCAGCCACGAATAACGCCAACAGGCTGGTTATGCCAATAGCTACTCGCCCTAAAGAAGTCTCCAAAAGAACCAGAGCGCTGCGGTCGTCAGGGAAAGACCCTAGGAACGCGTAAAACAACAAACCCAACCAGAGCAGGTGCAGCAAAGGGTATGACCATGTGCGTACCAAGAACCGCAGTTCGGCGCGGTATGCCGCAGTAAAACGCCCAAATAATGCCTGTAAATTTCCCATTTACTCACGCATCGATTGCTTGCGTAACAACCTGCTTGTCCGGTTGTAAACCTCGGATTACTGTCATGTATCCATCTTCTACACCCGCTTCAACCAGGTCACCGCGCCCAAGGGGATTATGGTCAGCCAACAAGCGTACTTGCAGCCTCCCGTTCTGCGAACGACTGGACAAGATCGAATAATGGCTTTCAATACGTTCCCATTCGTCGGGATGCAAATCGATCTGCCAGACTCTACCCATTGCCAGGCGACTTAATTCTTGAGGGCTGCCAGAAAAAACCAGCTTCCCCTTGTCGAGAACCGCCATACCCGTGCAGCTGGCTTCAACATCAGCCACAATGTGGGTGGAAAGCAGCACCGTGCGCTCGCGGGAGAGGCGCGCCAGTAGATTGCGGAAGCGGATGCGTTCCTCCGGGTCCAAACCGGCAGTAGGTTCGTCCACCACCAGCAGTTGTGGGTCTCCCAACAATGCCTGGGCAATGCCCAACCGCTGTTTCATCCCTCCCGAAAAACCTCCTACCTTTCGTTGGGCAACTGAGTGCAAATTGACTGCCTGCAGGACTCTATTGACATTTGTTCCGCGTTGGTGGGGAGGTATGTTCTTCATCACTGCGATGTAGTCAAGCATCTCATAGGCGTTCAAACTCTTGTAAAAACCGAATTCCTGGGGCAGGTATCCCAGCTGGCGGCGCACTGCACCGGGATCCCTGATCACATCAATACCCCCAACAGACACTTTTCCGGATGTGGGCAGTGCTAAGGTTGTGATGATACGCATCAGCGTGGTCTTACCTGCACCGTTCGGTCCCAATAATCCAAACATCCCACCGTCGATGTGCAGAGATACATCCTCTAGTGCCCGCACCTTTCCGTATTGTTTGCTGAGTTGGGAGATAAATATCTTCACGGTTATCTCCTCATTGCCTGTATTCGTTTCCACAGGTCTTCAATGAGATCTTCATTTTCACCTAAAATGAGTTGAGAGGATCAAGAAAATTATTGGAAATCAATATTCATATGCTCTCTAGCAACATGTCTGATTCTATAATTCTACAAATTAAGACGAAATGTCCGGTTGGAAAGTTTAATCGAGTAAGCTCAAAATGATAATTTTGGGATTATTATTGGTTTATTTCTTCTCCGAACGGACACTTGCAGGTCTCTTTATTAATCCCCCCTTCAGAACGGGAAGCGACAGACACAAACAATTTTCTGTTCATGGATTTTCTCACATCAAATATTCCTATTTTTGTGGGGATGTCATTAAACAAGAATTAACCAGGACAGATCTGTATAGGCATAAATCAGGTTAAGATCGTTGGGTTCCCTCAAGCCAGTCTTCTATAGTGATACCTTGAAAATTTTCAAAATCGGAAGTATTGTATGTTACCAGGACAAGCTTGTTTACTGCAGCAATAGCGGCTATTTGACCATCAACGAATGGTGGTACCATACCCAGTTCAGTCAAGCGTGCCCGTTCGGCTGCATGCCACGTCGCCGCGCGTTCATCATAAGGTAAGATGTCCATCGATGGTGCGATAACTTTAAAGAGATAAGCTTCGATGGCAGATCGCTTGTCAGAATATGGTAATCGCAAGCATCCGTAGTGTAATTCATGCCAGACAACAGAGGCGATAGCAATCTCCCCTTGGTGTTCCCTCAGTTTTCTAAGTATATCCAGGCTGGGTTTTGGTTTGAGGGGTTCTGAGATGATATTTGTATCAAGCAAGTAATGCAGATTCACAGTTTAACCTGCCGTCCTGGATATCTATCCCGGACTCCTGAAAATACTTCCGGTGAAATAGCGAGAGTGGACAGGTCGAATTGCTCCCGAAAAGAACTATAAGCATCCCAGAAATTCTTCTGTGTTTTAAGGCGGTGAAACTCCCTCCAAGAGAGCAGAACTGCTACAGGTTCCCCCCGTCGAGTTATCTCCACCGCAGGTTCTTTTTCGATCTCACGCAAAATGTATGTAAACCTGTCACGTGCCTCAGCAATCGAGTATCTTTTAATCACATCTGCCTCCAATATGGCTATCTTTATAGCCATTTTATCATATTATCCTCTTTCACTCCCCTATTCTCTTGAAAATGCAAGCCTCCCCCCTACATAAACAACCTGCACCTGTAATGCTTTGTCCAGTAACACCATATCTGCCACATAACCTGCCTTGAGATGGCCAAATTGATCGTCAATTCCCAAAACTTCTGCCGGAGTGGTGGAAGCCATACGCACTGCCTCAGCCAGGCTGCAGCCACTAAACGTCACCATGTTACAGACTGCCTGATCCATACTTAATAGGCTACCTGCCAGGCGACCATCTTGCAGGCGAGCGCTGTTTTCAGCGGCAATGACCTCTCGCCCAGCGATCCTGTAACTACCAGGAGGCATCCCCATAGCTGCCATCGCATCGGTCACCAGGGTCAATCTACCAGCCCCCAGAGCTCGGTAAACCAGCTTAACTGTCAGGGGGTGCAGGTGGATACCATCCACGATCAACCCGCAGCGCGCTTTCTCGCTTCCCAGCACAGCTCCAACCAGTCCAGGGTTCCGGTGATGCAGTGGGGGCATGGCGTTGAATAAATGGGTTGCATAACTCAATCCCTGCGAGAAAGCCTGCCCCACCAGCTCAGCAGAAGCTGCGCTGTGCCCAATTGAAGGGGTAATATTTCGCTCCCGCAGCCAGCTGATTGCCTCCAAACCTCCCGACATCTCTACTGCCAGGGTCATCAGATACACTGCCTCCAGTGGGGCAAACTTTTGCAGGTTGGCAGAAGTTGGCTGCTGAAACAAGCTGGCTTGATGCGCTCCGGGCATCTGCGGGTTGAGAAAGGGACCTTCCAGATGAGCACCAAAAACCCGAGCGCTTGTCTTGAGAGAATCGGCAGGCTCAGCGGTTGCTGCCTGCGCTGCCAGGATCGCCTGCAGCTTCCCAGAATACTCATCCAACGGACTGGTTATTATCGTAGGGAGGAATGCAGTCACTCCGCTCTTTGGCAGCAGCTCTGCCACAGCTACGAGCTTTTCGGGATTGCAGGTGAAGTCAACCCCATAAGCTCCATTCAACTGCAAATCGATAAACCCCGGCGCCGCATACCAACCATTCCCATCCAATATGTCAAGGTCCTCGGGCACCACGAAGTCTGCCCTGCGCCCTGCAAACCGGATGCATCCTTCGTCGATGAGGATCATCCCATCCTCGATCAGCTGCCCATCTTCGAGCAAGTTAACATTGTGAATGCTAAATCTCTGGGGGTATTCTTCCATATCTCCAAATCGCATATGCGGTTGCATCGTCTGCCTTTATCAATAGCCGCTTTCCAAGTTAGATTGTTTCCATAGTCAACAGACAATTACTGGCTACTTAGAAATTGACAGGGGAGTTAATCACGTGTGGTCGTTGTACGTTTAACCGCCCCAAGGTAGACGCCAGTCAGAACGATTATACTGCCGATGACGAACGGCAAGGTGATCACTTCATCTGCCAACCAGGCAGCAATGAAGACGGTGGCAACTGGAAACAACAGGAATGAATAGGTAGTCGCCGAGGCGGTCCATCGGGTAAGGACTACAAGATACAGGTAAATAAAACTGTGCCTGGTAAAACTAAATAGGTAAAGGCACTCCAGGTAACGATCGTTTCAGGAAATACCCAGACCTCACCCGCGAAAAGAGATATGATGAACAATAGCACAGTTCCAGTGGTGACTGATACGGTATTCGTTGAGACTGGATGACTTTCAACTAATTGTTTGTAGATAACAGATCCCTCTGCAAGGCAAATGGCTGCGGCGACCAATGCCAGAAAGGATGGAATCGGGATAGTATAACCTACACCTCCACCGATACCGATGAGAATACCGATCAATGCGATAATTGCACCGATCAATCCCTGCCATCGGAACCTTTTCAGATTGTGGACTATTGCAAAGATAAAGGTAAACAAAGGGACTAAAGCCAGGACAACCATCGATAGGTTTGCCTGGACTTGTAAAAGTCCCCAATAAAGGAATGCATAACTTAACCCAACACTGAAAATTCCCAGGAGCACCGCCCCGATCAAGGAGCGACCAGCAGGTAGAGGTATACGGCGTATGAAAGTGATAATCCAAAAAACCAATGCCACAGCACCAAATCTGGTCGCAGCCCCCCAAAATGGAGGCAACTCTAGGTTACTGAACCGAACAGCAACAGCATTACTCCCACCGATTACTACCAAAACAACAAAAGCAACCAGGGTAGTGATTTCCAGAGGATTAAAAGCTGAGAAATTCTTTGTGGATAAATGTGTCCGCATATAGTACCTTAACTAAATAGTAAGCATCATCCTACGCGCAATCGCTTTCATCGTCACTGTTGATGAGCGGTTTCTACAGCAACCCTCAGATTTTCCCAAGGTGTATTGTTTGGAACTGTGCAGTCTGCTGCCAGAATAAAACCTTCAGAAGCTTGTTCTAAGATTCTGTTTACCTCCCTCCGGATTTCTTCCAAACTACCCCTGGCGATCACTCCTTTCCGCTCCAATCCTCCCATAAAAGGGCGCTTGAAAAATCCGGCAGCTTCTGCAGGAGTAAAGGTGCGATTACCCACCTGTAAACTGCAGTTGACCACCTGCCCAGGGTAATCCAGGAAAGGGGTCAAATCCTCATAGCCACCTTCATAGTCACATATGTGCAGGATGTTAAAATCACAAGACCGAATCTCGTCCCAAACCGCCAGGTCAGAGGGTTTTATGATCTGCGAAAAAGCTTCTGTACCGCCGTACCGGTGGCCTTCACCACCCTGAGTTGAAACATAAAAGCCGTCCACACCTACGCGCATACAGCCTCGCACCAGGTTGATCACGTTTTCGGTCATGATTTGAATCCCTTGTTTGACATTATCAGGATACACCCTTAAATGCTCATCAAATGTCGTCTCGTCGGTTAGGTGCACAGCCCACATGAATGGGGAGTAGACTGTCAAGATCACCAGCGCCTCTTTTTTCAGCGCTTTCACCAGCCCTTTTACTACAGCGATGGTTGGCTCGAAAAACTCCTGGGAATACCGGGGGGCATTTTGCCAATCCTGTGGATCTCGTA
This sequence comes from Anaerolineales bacterium, assembly GCA_014859065.1. Classification (GTDB taxonomy): domain Bacteria; phylum Chloroflexota; class Anaerolineae; order Anaerolineales; family UBA4823; genus Kmv39. The sequence goes on along the minus strand of JACUUU010000102.1, from coordinate 43 downwards.
TCGGCCTAGTTGGAGGAGGTATTTGTTCGTACTGAACCTTGAC
>JACUUU010000101.1 GCA_014859065.1 Anaerolineales bacterium | reverse complement strand
AGCAGCTGCAGGGGATGTCTGGGGCGTAAAAAACGCCAGGGCAGTTACAGGTTGGGGCAAGCGTTCCAAGGTATCGATGGTTTCTTGAGCCAGGGTAAATTGGCGGATTTCAGTCAAATCCCAACGCTGGGGGTTGTTGAAGGAAATATAGTTTAAAACGCCAACAATACCGACGAAAGCCAGAGACATTACCAAAGCGTTGCTCCCATAGCGAGCCTGGCGCCCAGTTAGGATTTTGCGCACCTGATCTGGGTCGAGGATCGCATAGACTGCAAGACCAATAATCACCAGACCCAAGCTAATTTGTAAGGCTAAATTAAACTCACGCTGGACGATGTATAACCCAGCTGATATCAGAGCTCCCAGCAGGGATAAGTACAAACCAATTGGGGCAAATTTGCGATATTGGATTTTCATTATCGCCACCTCCGGACCTCGACCAGGATAGTACCAGCGAAAAGTGCCAATGCGGTAACACTCAAGTAATAGACGATGTTCCTGAGATCTAGAATTCCGCGCGCCAATGTGCCATAAAAATGCTGGCTGAAGTCAAGGTACCTGATCAACTCTGCTCCCGTAGTTCCAGCTGCCTCCGAAGGCATGCTGACAAACCAAAGCAGAAGGATCACTCCCAGGGTGGCGAAAAAAGCAGCAATTTGGTTGCTGAAGAGAGAAGAAACAGCTACACCAATAGCAGTTAACGCTGCACAGATCAACACAATGCCCAAATAGCCGGTCAACAAAGGACCTTGATCAATACCAGGAGAAACCAAATAATCCAGGGTAAATGGAAAAACCACGGTAATGGCTATCAAGACGAGAATAAACATGAAAGCCCCCAACCATTTCCCCACCACAAGTTCATAATCCCGGATCGGAGAAGTGAGCAACAATTCTATCGTGCCCATGCGTTGCTCCTCAGCAATTAATCGCATGGTGATAGCGGGTATCCCGAACAAGAGCAGCGTCACTAGCGGTCCGATCACGATTTCAACACCTGGCGCATATTGAAAAACAAGTGCATTGACTACGTTAGAGTAAAAAATAATACCCAGGATTAACAGGATCATGAACGCAATCATATAAGCCGCGGGCGAGCTGAAATAAAGTTTGAATTCGCGTTGAGCTATGGTCCAAATATTACGCATTCAGAATAGTCCTTCAAAGGTAAAATCTATCCCCACGAAACTCGTCATTGGATAACCTCACAAACAGATTGTCCTAACGATCTATTCAGCTTCAAGATATTCTTGTTCAAGGAGATCTTCAGTAAATTCAGGTGGAGCAACTTCATCTCTAGTCAGTTGTAAAAAGATATCTTCCAGACTGAGACCAATCTGCCGAATTTCAAGTAAATCGAATCCAGAATTAATGACAGCCCGAGCGATCTCTGGTCGCAGGTCTTGGCCAGGAGTGGTTTCGATTTCTAACTCACCAACCTTACCTACCACTCGGGAAATGCCAGAGACCTGGTTTAACGTATCCTCTAAACCATCCACATCGCCACCAACCTTAAGAGCTATGCGTTGACTACTCATTATACGGTCTTGCAAACGTTCGGGAGTATCTTCAGCAACGATCTTCCCTTTGTTGATGATCATTACCCGGTCGCAAACTTGCTGAGCTTCCGATAAAATGTGAGTTGAGAGCAATATCGTCCTTTCGCGACCCAATTCAACGATCAAATCCCTCACTTCTCTTATCTGCGCAGGATCGAGACCAATGGTTGGCTCATCCAAAATTAGCACTTCAGGTTCGTGGAGAAGCGCCTGCCCCAAACCAACACGTTGACGCATACCTTTAGAGAGGTTGCTTATATACCCTTCCGCGCGCTCTTCCATGTGGATTATTTCTAGTATCTCATCCACCCGATCAGCGCTATTTGGTAATTGGCGTATATCGGCCATAAATTTTAGATAACCAAACACAGTCATGTCAGGATAAAGGGGAACAGTTTCCGGCATATAACCAACTAAGCGACGCACCTCTAGTGAGTCCGCAACAACATCATAACCACTAATTGTGGCTGTGCCTGAAGTTGGTGGCATGTATGCGCAGAGAATTCGCATTGTGGTGGTCTTTCCAGCTCCATTTGGGCCAAGGAATCCCAGTATTTCACCTTTATTCACATTGAAAGTTAACCCATCAATAGCTCGCCGTGAGCCGAAATCTTTGGTCAATGCCTCAACATGGATCATTAGGAATCCTCAAGCGGAAATACTCGCACAGCAATATTATGATAGACTGTGCTGAAACATAAATAATTCAGCAGCATAACCCTTACAATGAATGGCTACACTACCGAACCTGTTTCAAAATAAGACTATACATTAATAAAAGGGGCTGAGTCAAGAGAATATAAACCTTCTAATAGAATACTAATATTAATGTTTTCGCTTCTTCCGCAGAAAACCAAAAAGGGGATTTTTTGTTTTTCTGGTTCGGATCTCCCTATTTAATATTTTCTCTTGAGTAATGTTATATCCGACTTCGATTAATTCGTGAGTGTGACCAAAATCCCAGATTGGTATATGTTCGTTTGACTGCATAATAATATGGTGAACTGGGATTCCTTGATTATGAGCCAGCGCGAGCTCCAAATTAATATGACGTTGGTTGATTGAAGCATTCAGATGCATAAGAAAAGCTGCGATTCCATGGTCGGATTCTTCAATATAACGGTAATCACAGATATCAAGGGCGATTATCTCACTTGCACCATGTTGAATAGCTGGTTCTACAGGTAGAACGCTTAAGAGTCCACCATCGATAAGCAGGTGGCTATCTTTCTCAATAGGATCAACCCATGGAGGCAGTGCGGTTGTGGCACATAACCCATCCAAAACGAATTGATCCGGATCATTTCCGTAGAATATGCACTTGTGGTTTTTAAGATCCGCAGCAACCAGGATTAATTCTGGTCCGATTAGGTCCTTGAAACGCAGCTGTGGTGATAATCCCTGTGCAATAAAATGATCTCGCATACGATTATGTGGATATGTCCGCCGCCGCTCGAATAGAATTCGGACAGTAAGCCACAAATAACTTGAAGGAAGCAGCTCTGCTTCAGCTGCCTTCTCCCAGTCAAGTGCTAATTGTTCAACCGTTATAAGGGAACACCCACGCATTGCCAAAAAAGTGCAATTCACCCCTCCAGCTGAAGTCCCTACCAACATGTCAGGAAATATCTCCGCTTCGAATAGCGCCCGTAAAGCTCCAACCTGTAATGCTCCCCGGGCACCTCCCCCTCCAAGAACGAATGCGAGTTTTCCACTCATTTAACTACCCATTAAGAAGTTGTTAGCTCTAACCTTATCCCGCCCTAATTGCTTAATAATTCGAACTCTCCTTTAAGCAAGGATAAAAACTTCAGCGCAATTAAATTACAGTTGGAGTGTTCGCTTTTTTAATCAATTCCATAACTTGATCTTTTGAAGGGATGGAACCTGCCCAAGCCAGAAAGCCATCAACTAATAATCCAGGAGTGTTTTCAGCCTGCAGCCCGTAATCCAGCACTGGTCTTTCACAAATACATTCCACCTCTACATCGTCTATGCGCAGTTCTATCAGGGCTTCATTGACTACCTTTTCCATTTTCAGGCAATCACCACAAATCATGCCCAATACTTTTATTTCGACCATCAATTCCTCCAAGGATCACAGCATCAGTGAATTAGCTACCTGACAAAGTCAATATACGAGTCACTCCAGCCTCCTCAGCTTGATTATAACCTAACCTAACACATGTAGTTTAAAAATAACCATTGATTTGGACGGTAAAGAACAAGTCAAAAAACCATAATCTGCCCATTTTTTTCGATCATTTGACCCTTCAAATTGAATGATCAGAATGGATAGACATAATCTTGGTAAAATAGGAACATCTTATCATTAGATTTTTTAAGTAAGTAACTCTTTTTACCTATTTTCGGGTATAAAAGGTTTTTAGCGGTGTTCTCTGATCCTCAAATTTCTAGAGAAAAAAGTATGTCAAATGACTCCGCGCTTTCAAGACAGAAACAAACTACTAGCATCAATCGATTCGGTGTCTGAATGTACCCAACACAATCCCAATTACCCGAACACAACAAACCGATTAGGGATATTCCTATGGGGGTTGATGAATTTTATCAATTTCTAATTTCACACACGCCCACTCATACAGATAATCCGGTTGAGACTATTATCGAAGATTTTCAGGTTAACTCCCTACCCATAAAAAAATTTGTCAACGAATTCTGGACCAGTAGACAGAGGCAGTCAAATTCCCTACACGAAATATCTTACCGGGCATGTTTCAAAGCTCAACTGCCAAATTTTTTCATTACAAAATTGACTTCACCCGAAGATTTGGTGTATGATCCCTTTGGAGGTAGAGGGACCACAATCATTGAAGCTAACCTTAGATCTCGAAGGGGGGTGTCCAATGATATAAACCCATTAAGCAGCATCCTAACAAAACCAAGGTTAGCACCTCCCGAGATCCATGAGATTGCTGACCGCCTCAATAAGATTGAATTCGATAAAACCAAATCATCTGATTTCGACTTGTCGATGTTCTATCATAAAGACACCGAAGGTGAAATTGTATCTCTCCGACACTATCTTAATAGCCGGTCAGATGAAGGGATAAGCGATACCATCGACGATTGGATTAGAATGGTCGCGACGAATAGGTTGACTGGGCACTCGAAAGGCTTTTTCTCTGTTTATACGCTGCCCCCTAACCAGGCGACTTCACAAAAAAATCAACATAAGATCAATATAAGACGCAAGCAATTGCCAGAATATAGGAATATCAAGGAACTGATCCTAAGGAAATCTTCCAGCTTACTGAAGGGGACAAGTAAAGAACAACGCTTGAAGCTAAAAGAGAATGCTGTCTACCAACGTCTGTGTATCGAAGATGCCAGGCATGTAAGCCAAATAAACGATGAAACTGTAAAACTAATAGTCACATCACCTCCATTTCTCGATATTGTGAATTATAAAGACGACAATTGGCTGCGCTGCTGGTTCAATTCTATTGATTTGGAGGAGATCAGCAAGAAATTAACCGTATTATCGTCGCTTGATAAATGGATAGATTTTATGCAGGAAGTGTTTCTAGATCTTTACCGAGTAACCAAAATTGGGGGTTGGGTGGCTTTCGAAGTTGGGGAGGTTAGGAAAGGAAAAATTAAATTGGATGAGTATATAGCCCCAGTGGGAGAAAAGGCTGGTTTCAACTTGTTTGGAATTATCATCAATAAGCAGAATTTTACAAAGACATCCAATATTTGGGGGATCAATAACAACGAAGCAGGGACAAATACAAATCGAATTGTTGTCTTCTATAAAGAATGAGCTTTCAAATCTCAATTCCTATAGATTTCACCAATTAAATTTAAAGGCCTCTCGGGCATTCTCCTTAAACAGAATAACCTAGTCCGTTTTTCCCTCCCTTAGATTTGCGATTACCTTTATAAGAAATCAGATTTGGTGATTTCATTAAGAAGTTTTAATTTTCATCATTGACATATTCCTAACGCGGTAATACAATCAATTTACACATTGCCTCAACCTCGCAAAGGAAAATTGTAGTTTCAAGGTCCACATCTATTGTGCTCCTCTATCCCAAAAATTTTATGAGAAATCGAATCACAATCAAATATCCTAATTGAGGAGGATGCTATTCCATGTATGGGCTCAGTCTGTTCGAGCAAATTGCTATATGGAGCGTTTTGGGAGTCGCGATATCCGGGTTGCTTTATGCATTATTCTTGCGTCACCAGATTCTAAAAGAGGATCGTGGCACAAAAAAAATGCAGGAAGTCTGGGGGGCAATCCGTGAGGGGGCAAATGCTTACCTTACAAGACAGCTAAGAACGATCTTGCCATTGGTATTAATCCTTACTATCGCATTATTTGCATCTGTTTACATCGTACCACCAACCACCGAGGCGTCAGATTGGTACTGCATGGCCATCAAAGGTGTCAGCCTTGAATTGGTTGAACCGTGTCAGCATGCATTAACTGGCGCTGAAGAGCAGCAAATCCGCTTTATCATAGGCATAGGTAGAGCAATCGCTTTTATGATGGGTGCCGTTTTTTCTCTGTTGGTAGGGCAAATTGGAATGCGTATGTCTGTCCAAGCAAATGTGAGAGTCGCCTCCGCCTCGCGCAGATCGTTTGGTGATTCTTTGCGCATTGCATATCGGGCTGGAACAATAACTGGCATGTTGACAGACGGGTTAGGCTTATTTGGAGGCACTATCCTCTTCATTATCTTTGGTGTTGCTGCGCCAGATGCACTGCTGGGGTTTGGGTTCGGCGGCACTTTAATTGCATTGTTTATGCGTGTTGGTGGTGGAATTTTTACCAAGGCTGCTGATGTCGGTGCAGACCTGGTTGGCAAAGTCGAAGCAGGGATACCGGAAGATGACCCCCGCAATCCTGCTGTTGTTGCTGACCTGGTCGGAGATAATGTCGGAGATTGCGCTGGGATGGCAGCCGACATTTTCGAATCTTATGAGGTGACCATTGTCTCTTCCCTGATTTTGGGCGTTGCACTTTATACGCTGACAGGTCATTTGGAGTGGATTATCTATCCTTTGTTAGTGCGAGGGATTGGGGTGCTTGGATCCATCATCGGTACATACTTAGTGCGTGGGGGTAAGACAAAATCCGGAGATGCTATGAAAGCAATTTTCACTGGATACCTCACCTCAGCGACAATTTCTATTATCCTGTTTGGTAGTGTAGCTTTTATTTACATGCAGAATATCGATGTTGGTTGGTGGAGACCATTTCTAGCTACTACTTCCGGAGTTTTCCTGGCTATCCTGATAGATCGTCTAACCGATTATTTCACCGGATCACACAATGCTCCAGTTAAAGAAATAAAGAAATCGGCGGATACCGGACCTGCAACGTTAATACTCTCAGGTGTGTCTGCCGGTTTTGAATCCTCGGTTTGGTCAATTGTTATTATCGCTAGCACGATCTTCTCCTCGATTTTGATTTTTGGTGCAAGCGGCAGCACACCAATGGAGCAATTCACTTTCATTTTGTATGGAGTTGCATTAACCGGAATTGGGATGCTAACATTGACAGGGAATACAGTTGCCATGGATTCCTTTGGTCCAATTGCTGATAATGCAAATGGCATTGGCGAAATGGCCTGGAATGAAATGGATGATCAAGATACTATTGATGCCAGACACATCATGGCCGACCTGGACTCCGTCGGGAATACCACCAAAGCGATCACCAAAGGCATCGCTATCGGGTCTGCTGTGATCGCAGCAGTATCCCTTTTCGGCTCTTTTATTACTGATGTAAGCCGGGTAGATCCGACTGCACTGGCTTTTGGTATCCGAGTTTCAATCCCTCAGGTATTTGTAGGCATGCTTATCGGAGGAGCAGTGCCCTGGTTATTTTCTTCCTTTTCAATACAAGCAGTAAGCCGGGCTGCATCATTAATTATCTTGGAAGCGCGCCGACAGTTCAAGCTGGGGGTGTTAGAAGGCAAAATAAAACCAAACTACACTCAGGCAGTATCTGTTAGTACTACTGCTGCTCAAAAAGAATTAATCCCCTTAGGATTGATCGGAGTTCTATCCCCCATAATCGTTGGATTGGTGCTTCAGGTCGAGGCGTTAGGCGGGTTTCTCGCCGGCATCATCCTTTCCGGACAGCTATTAGCTGTGTTCTTGAATAACTCAGGTGGAGCGTGGGATAACGCAAAGAAACTTATCGAGGATGAGCCAATCGATCTGAGCAGGAATATGGGGAAAGGATCCGAACGCCATAAAGCCAGCGTTGTAGGCGACACTGTAGGAGATCCGTTCAAAGACACTGCCGGTCCAGCACTTAACCCTATGATAAAGGTCGTAAATCTGGTTGCCTTGATCATCGCACCTATCGTGGTTACTTATAAAACGCTTGGTTTAGGTGGTTGGGTGATCGTCACCATTCTTATAATTTTGTTCATCTGGGCTATCCTGCAAAGTAAAAAACCCACACCAGTGATTAGTGGGGTCGCGCATGCCCCCGGCGATTAGGAAGCTAGTATAATAAGTTCGGATCGGTGAGGCGCCTGAACGATCTTGTCAGGTTTTATTGGTTTGCAGTATAACAATTCAGGCGCGAGGGAGCGCTATTAAATGACTACCATCTCTCTACGAGCATATAACCGAGAAATTGAAAGCATGATCGACAATGGACATTTTGAAGAAGCAAACGCCCATTGCCGACATATCCTTCAGATATATCCTAAACATATTGATACTTACCGCTTACTCGGTAGAGGGTTCATGGAATGTGAACGTTTTAGTGATGCTGAAGATGTCTTCCAGCGATTGCTCTCCTCTGTCCCTGATGATTTCATTTCCCACCTAGGAATGAGTGTTATCCGTGAAAACCAGGATAACTTTGACGCTGCAATCTGGCATATGGAGAGAGCTTATGACGTGCAACCCGCTAACACTTCCGTACAAAGTGAGTTGAAACGATTGTTTAGCCTTAGAGATGAGATCGAACCAGCAAAAATTCATCTTACCCGTGGGGCTTTAGCGCGTATGTACCTTAAGGGTGATTTATACCCGCAAGCAATCTCTGAATTACAGTCTGCCCTAGCTGAAGATGAGAATCGCTTTGATTTGGAAACACTGCTCGTTCGTGCTTTCCTTCTGGCTGGAAAAAAGGTTGAAGCCGTCGAGCTCTCCAGTGCGTTGATCCAAAATCACCCGTACTGCTTGGAAGCTAATCGTATTCTTGTCGAGGTTTTACCTGAGACTGAACGAGCTGAAGAAGCCGCTTTATACCGTGAGCGAGTCCAGGCTTTAGACCCATATTCAGCACATTACTCTTCCCAAATTACATCTTCTGAAGAAATCCCAGATTCTGCAGTTGTGTTGGAAAAGTACGAATACATCCCAGAAGAACCAGATTTAAAGGTCGAAGAGCAGGTAGAATGGGTTGCCGCCATGGGTAGTGATTTCGAAGGACTTACACCTTCTGAAGACTCCCTTCCTGATTGGCTAAGCAAACCATTGGAAGATGTACCTACTGCTTCTGAAGAGGAAATTCTTGAATCCCATGAAAAATCTGAATCGGTTGAATCATTGGTAGACGAACAAACCGCCAGTCAAATCGATGCAAGTGATCATGAACTTTCCTCCGAAAAGGAAAGCCAACCAGAAGATCTCATCCCTGAATGGATGAGATCATCGGGATGGGAATCTGCCAGTCAGTCAACTGACGAATCGCCCCCCTCACTGGAAGAGATATCAGAAGAATTATCTCAGGCAGAAGAAATTTCTGATGCTGATTTGCCTGACTGGCTCAAAGATTCTGGACCTGTGGTAGAGTCAGAATCAGCTGAGGATAAAGAAGTAAGTATTCCCTGGTTAGAAGAACCGATAGATGAACCTGAGACTATTGAAACCTGGCTAGATGAAACAAAAACACCCGCCGTGACCGATCAATTCTCCGAACCATCAATGGACAAGGAAGAAGAAGTTCCAGAATGGCTTGAAGATATTGAGAGAACCAATGAAGGAGTGGATGAAAAAATGCCAACTGAGGAATTGTTTCCCCAAGAAGAAGATCAGATGGCAGCTTCGGAGTCTGCCTCCCAATCCGGGATCTTTGATGAAGATCGCTTTGATTCAGATGACGAAAAGGACACATCAATTCAGGATATTGACGGTGATAAAGATGTAGAGATGGAAATTCCTGAATGGTTACGCGCCAGAGACAGCACTCAAGAAAAAGAAACAGATCTAGCCGCGGTGTCTTATCCTGGTATACCCGAAAGCACAGAAGAACTCATAAGTGAAGGTGAGGTTATCGAAGAACCCTCAGACGTTGAGGATGATAGCGGGATTCTCGACAGAGTAGGTGATCAAACAACAGTAGAGACAATCGAGATGGCAAGTCGGGAAGAACAGGGAGAAGGATTCGAGCAACCTCAAGACACTACTGAAGCAAAACAAATCACTGATGAAGGTGATCTAGAAGTTGACGAAGACACAACCGCTATCGAGATGCCAACCAGCATAGAACAACCTGATGATGCTGAAGATCTGGAAAAAGGAGAGATCAGAACAGAGGATACATCGGGAGTGACGGATTGGCTGCGTACTCTTGAGGAGATTGAAGGAGAGATAACCACTGAAGAACAACCTAGCTCACTCGAAACTGAGACTAGAGATGCGGGTCCGTTAGAAGAAGAAATCCCGATTGAAGATCATACTGGAGTTACAGGTTGGTTAAAAACTTTAGAGGAAATTGAAGAAGAGCAAGTTGGGGAAGAAGAAACCTTAGTTGAAGGATTGGAAATCGAAAGCCAATTCGAAAAAGTTGGAGAACTTGATGAAGACAAACAGATTGAGGTTTTGGATGAATCCGTCGAAATGGGTGAACCCGCAGAAAGCCAAGAAGCAGAGCAATTGACAGAGGAAAAACCGTTAGAGCAGATTCATCTATCTGAGGAAGCCGTTGATAAAGACGAAGTAGAAGTTGAAAAACCTGAAAAGCGCATTCCAGGAGTCACTGATTGGCTAAAGACACTAAAAGAGATCGAAGAAAAAGATGTGCCCGAGGAAGAAAAGCTGCTGGCTAAATCAGAGACAGATTTGGAAATCAAAGCCGGTGAAGAAGAATTTCCTGGAACAAGAATTGAAGATCAAGGAGTCAGCATAGAAGGTGATATCAGCGTAATTGAACCAGGTTCAGCTGAGATGGAAGGGGGTGAAATGCCGGACTGGTTGCAGGATCTTGAATTTGAATTATCAGGTGATCAAGAGACCGATGTTATCTCCACGGAAATTCCCGATTGGTTGCAAACTGCTGCAGAAGAAGAGGAAATTGAAGGGGGTGAAATCGATTGGTCAATCTTCTCGGATGAAGAAGTTTTCGAAGGTGAAACTCAAGGATTCGAACCGGATGAAGCTGTAGAAGAGATTCGAGATAACCAGTTAGAAGAACCAACTCCAATTCTTGGTGATACACAACCAATTCGCATAAAAGAATATGAGGAAGAACAACCCGTAGCTAAAATCTCTGTTCCTGAAGATGAAATTGTTGAAGAACTTGATGAGGGTGAGCTTGGTCAAGAGGAAGTGTATCCGATCGCTCATAAAGAAGAAGAAGCAGCAATAGAGTGGTTAGAAAGCCTAGCAACACGAGATGGACTTCATGTAGATGAAACAATTTCTGCAGAAGAATCTGTTGAAGAACAACCCGAATTGATCGAGAAAACTACTACTGATAAAGAAGTAGAAATTGAAACTGAGAAGGATGTTGGTAGCATTTCCGAGTGGATTGAAGAAGAAGTTGAACCCGAACCTGCCATTTTAGAGCAAGAAGAAGAACTGGTCAGCGCAGAACCCGAAGAGGCTGAACCCATTACCG
>JACUUU010000100.1 GCA_014859065.1 Anaerolineales bacterium | reverse complement strand
ACCGGTGTAGTCGTCGACCGTGTCACTGTCTACCTGGTCGATCATGCTCTGGATCAGAGGATCAGGGTCGATGCTGTCCGGAATCGCCAGGGGGGCGGCAGCTTGCCTGAGCGGCTTGGGGTCGAAGGTCAGCCGGCGCAGTTCGGCGCCAGCCTGCACCAGAGATTCCGCTTGCGTAGGGTCAGCCCGCAGAACTACCTGGACGCCGTCGTCAAGCAGCACCTTACCGTAATCGCTCAACTCGACCTGGTCTGGGCTGCGCCCAGGCATGAAGGTTACCAGATAGTAGCTTGCCCCTGCTATGTCCGCATCCAGGACCTGGTAGGACAAGCCCACCAGGAGCAGGGCTGCCTGATCGCGGTGGTCAGCGCCGGTCAGCAGATAATCGAGCGGCTGACGGCCCTGCAAACGGGCATATGCCGGCAGCCCGCTAGCCTCGAAGCGGGCAAGATCGGACTCACTCCTCATCTCGACCGCCAGCAGGGCGACCTCATCGCCCCCAGCAGGTGCCTGTGCCTGGACAGGCTTGCCCAGGCTGATGAGAAATGACAGCAATAATAGATACGATAAAAACCGGTTGCGCATAAATTGCTCCTTTTTGTGCTGGGTTCCCTGATTTTTATCCTCGCCGACATATTGCCAATAATGAAATTGGTTTGGATATCGGTTGGATGCGATTGTCCTAGTCGCAGCCATCCAGGCGCAGGGAGCGAGGGTGGTTGGGTTGGGGACAATCATACATTAATCCTGCCTATTTGAAAAGCGACTTGAGCGGTTAATCCAGGTCATCTCTATGAAGATGTCGCCCGCCAGCCCTGGAATTTGTCCGATTTATCTGTCTGCAAAGATACCGTGGAAGCTCAGCCAGTTCGAGAGACCGCGCCAATCTGATGAAGTCTGCCGGTCAAATACCCGCGGTGGGAAGACACCTACCAATGGGGAGAAAGTTGCGGTTACTTTTACGGGATCGATGCGGTGGTTGCGCAAACCAATTAAGGGAGGTGGTAAAATGGAAAAAATCTTTCCATTGGAGATTTTGAATGCAAACACCGCAAACCACGGATGCCTACCAACAGATTCTGCGCGAAGAGCTGGTTTCAGCCACGGGCTGCACCGAGCCGGTTGCGATTGCTCTGGCTGCCGCAAAAACCCGCCAGGTCCTTGGGGATTTCCCAGAATACCTCCAGGTCGAGTGCAGCCGCAATGTCTATAAAAACGCCCGCTGTGTGACCGTTCCCAACTCTGGTGGTCTGCGAGGCATAGAAGCGAGCGCCATCCTCGGTCTGCTTGCTGGAAGGGAGGACCGGGGGTTGGAAGTCCTCTCGGAAGTCAAAACCGGCCATCTCGCAGCGGCGCGGAAATTATTGGCAGCTAATTTTTGCACTGTCAGTTTGCTCGTTTCAGAGACCAACCTGCATCTAATGGTCACTGCTGGGAAAGCGGACCACAAAGTGACGGTCGAGATTAAGCATACACACGACCATATCAGCCGCATTGTCCAAAATGGGCAGACGGTTTTTGAACGGGTTGATGATCCTTCCGGGTATGACGGTGTCCTGACTGACCGTTCCGTCCTCAGCGTGGATGGAATCCTGGAGTATATCCAGACTTGCGATCTCAGCCATGTTCAAGACATATTAGAGCGGCAGGTGGTTGACAACCTGGCAATTGCAGTGGAAGGTCTAAAGAATTCCTATGGTGTAGGCATCGGCAAAACTTTGCTGCGACATGCTGAGCCAGGCATCTGGTCAAAGGTAAAAGCCTATACCGCGGCTGCCTCAGAAGCGCGCATGAGTGGCTGCGCACTGCCGGTGATCACCAATTCGGGTAGCGGCAACCAGGGGTTAACGGCCTCAGTGCCTGTGGTCGTATATGCTAAAGAGCGCGGTTTTCCAAAAGAGAAGCTTCTGCGTGCTTTACTGCTTTCCAACTTGCTGACCATTCACCAAAAAACTGGAATCGGCCGGCTTTCCGCTTTCTGCGGAGCGGTGAGCGCGGCCTGCGCGGCCGGAGCTGCTTTCGCCTATTTGGAGGCAGGTAGTCCTGAGCAAATCAAGAATGCGATGACGAATACCTTTGCGTCAATCGTTGGGATGGTATGCGATGGGGCAAAACCTTCTTGCGCCGCTAAGATCGTGGTTGGGCTTGAGGCTGCTATCCTCGGATTTTCTCTGGCGATGGAGGATCGCGTCTATGAAGCGGATACGGGCATTCTCAAAGACGAGATTGAAGCCAATATTCGCTCTGTCAGCCGTCTGGCTAGCCTGGGTATGAAGGCCACCGATGCTGAGATTTTGAAGATCATGTTTTCATGAATTTTTCGGGAATTCCCTGATGCTGAAGCACAGTCCCTTCATTGATTATTTCTACGGCTACCGCCTGGTAGTCATGACGGCAAAGAACCACCTGGTATTCGCCTCGGCAATTTTTCTTTTGGGATTTTTACAATTCATAGCATTTCAATTCCTGACTCAACCCCGTCTCTGGTTAACCCTGGTAGTTGCGGGTGTTCTGGTGGTGTTCTTGAATTCCATCTACATGTCGCGGGCGGTGACGTTTATCCCCAAGGAATCTGCCAAACAAGTCGTCGAGCTGGAGATGGGATCTAACCTGTTCCTGATCATGATCTTGATCGCCAGCATTGGTCTGATCCTTTGGTACATCATGCCCTCCATCGACACCTTCCTATTCAGGATGATCACCATGGGTGCTGTGGGTATTGGTTTTATCGCCCTGGTGATTGGTGCGGTTAACACCTTCCAGAAGCACCTGGATGCGGATTTGTGAATTTAGATGCGCTTGTTCGCTGGCATGACTGCCCATGAGGGTGATAAAATATAAAACAAGTAATTTTCTGCTTGTAAACTTATGAACATGGAAATGTGACACCTGACCATTCGTATCAGGACATGCGTCAATTGCTTTTTCCAGTAAATTATGCCAGAATAAAGCATTGTGTGATCAATTTGGCAGAAACTGTGACTGGTTTGATGGAAGACCGCGTCAAGTCGATTTTCAATGGGGGATGTATTTATTTTTTATGATAAGGAGGTGGTCGTATAGATATTTGTTCCCTTCTTAATCGTTACCTAAATTCGTGAACTTAGATGGAGATTTGGACCCCGTGGAGACAAGTTGGATTCCACCAAATGATTGGATCAAGATCAAGACGATAGAAGCCCATGCAGCCGGAGAACCATTGAGGATCGTTTTGGATGGACTGCCATCCATTCCTGGGCGCACTATCTTGGAAAGGAGGCGCTATCTTAAGGATCACTTAGATACCCTGCGCACAGCCCTGGTATGGGAACCAAGAGGGCATGCGGACATGTATGCTGCTATCATCACTGAGCCAACGACTGCGGAAAGCGATGTGGGCGTAATCTTTCTCCACAACGAAGGTTACAGCACCATGTGCGGTCATGGGGTGATCGGCCTGGTGACCGTGTTGCTGGAGACCGGGATAATCGCGAAAGAAGGCGAGCACCCGGTAGTCAAGCTGGATACCCCGGCAGGTTTGGTTACTGCAACTGCTCATCGAGAAGGTACGCGTGTAAGAGAAGTCTCCTTTGAGAATGTCCCTTCGTTCGTGTATCTGCACGATCAAACGGTACATGTCCCTACTTTGGGAGATATCCGTTTTGACATCGCCTTTGGGGGGGCTTTCTATGCGTTTGTCAATGCCGAGGACGTGGGAGTCAGGTTGGATGCGGAAGAGTTCCGCCGCTTGATCGACCTGGGAGTTCGCATCAAAAAAGCAGTAATGGACTCCATTCCCATCAAGCATCCTTTTGAGGACGACCTGAGCTTTCTGTATGGGACGATCCTGGTTGGTGAAGCACAATCCCCTCAGCATCACAGCCGAAATGTGTGTATATTCGCGGATGGAGAAGTGGATCGCTCGCCAACGGGAACGGGAGTCAGCGCTCGAGCAGCAATCCATTTCGCCAGAAACGAGCTCCCCATTGATGAAGCGTTCACTGTAGAAAGTATTATTGGCACCTGCTTCAGCGGGAAAGTCCTGCGAACGACGAAATTTGGAGAATATGATGCCGTCGTACCTGAAGTGACTGGCAGCGCCAGCATTGTAGGCATGAGCGAGTGGCTTGTGGATCCGCACGATCCTTTACGGGATGGGTTCCTACTGCGCTGAAGCGTAGATAAAATTATCCAAAAGAATAGTTCAAAAAAGGAGAAAATCATGAAGAAGACGACAATCTGGCTTTTCACCATCGCGGTCACTATTTCACTTATATTGAGCGGATGTGCTCAAGCGGAGACGGAGGAAGACACCATCACCATCGGTCTTCAAGCGCCTCTCACCGGCGATTTCGCAGCGGAAGGTCTATGGGCACGCCAATGTGTGGAAGTTGCCGCTGAATTGATCAACCAAAATGGGGGAGTGCTGGGGAGGACTGTAGCCATCGAGGTGGTGGATGACGGCTCGAACCCCAGGGACAGCGCACTTGCAGCTCAAAAAGCGATCGCGCAAGGGCTGCAGCACGTGATCGCTTCCTACGGGTCTTCCGTAACTGCACCTGCTGCCGACCTGTACGATGAAAACGGTGTAATTTCGGTCGCCTATGGCGCTACCGCAGTGCGATTGACCATGGAGAAAGAGCGCCCCTACTTCTTCCGCACCTCCGGCCGGGATGACACCCAATCCGAATATTTCGTGAAGTTTGTGGTTGAAGACCTGAATGCCAAACGCATCGCCATCATGCACGACAACCAGGACTATGGTAAAGGGGTTGCTGATGATGCCATGTTCTACCTGCAGCCCTACATTGATGCCGGAGAAGTCGAAGTGGTCTACTTTGATGCCATCACCCCAGGCGAGAGCGATTACTCCGCAGTGATCAGCCAGATCAGATCGATCGACCCGGATGTTTGGTTCTTCACAGCTTATTATTCGGAAGCCGCTTTGTTGATCAAGCAGGCGCGTGAAGCTGGTGTCACCAGTTTATTCGTGGGAAATAACGCGGTGCCCACCCCTGAATTTGAAAATATCGCCGGCATTGACGCGATTGCAGGCTCTATTCACCTGAATGAACCGATGCCCCAATTCCTGGATTATCCCGAGTCTCAGGAATTCCTGGATGCTTACCAGGCAAAGTACAATGAACTGCCTGGTTCGATCTGGGCAGTGTACGCTGCCGACGCGCTCAACGCCATCGTGGCGGCCATTGAGCGGGCAGACAGCACCGATCCTGACGATGTTGCTGCAGTCATGCGCACGATGACGGATGCCAGGGGGATCACCGGTCCTTTGATGTTCACCGATCGCGGCGATCGCAGGGACATCCCCTATTACGCCTATATTTACAATGACCAGGGTGTCTTGGAGCTGTATGAAAAGTAATCACCCATATAGATGGATGTAAGTAACCAAAACTACAGGGAGCACCCTTTTCCATCGATCAGATTTCGGTCGAGGGTGCTCCCCGTAAATATATTCTGCCCAATAAACTGGTTTGCTTTGGCTGCAGCCATACAGGATGGTGAGTGATACAAATTTTTACCTGCCAAACCAGCATGATAGAGGAGATTGCGCATGTATATGCTTCTCGAGCAGTTACTTAATGGCTTGACGATTGGTTCTTTCTACGCGCTGGTTGCCATGGGGTATTCGATGGTTTATGGGGTGATGAAATTGATCAATTTCGCCCATGGTGACCTGTTTACATTAGGTAGTTATTTAGGTTACACCTTTCTGGTGATTGGCGCAGGTTGGGTTACTGCCACATTCGGTCTTTGGGGAGGTGTGGTTGTAGCAGTTCTGGGAGCGATGCTGGGGATTGGCTTTGCCGGCTTGCTGCTCGAACGGGTTGCTTACCGACCAGTTTATAAAGCCGGTCGCCTACCCCTGGTTGTCTCGGCGTTGGGAGCCTCGATCTTTATCTCGAATGGCATCATGGCAGTTTGGGGTCCCCGCTTCCAGGCATATCCCCAGGTAAGCATCCCAACTGGAAATATCCTTTTATTAGGAGATATTCGCATAACCATTTTAAAACTGGTCACAATCCTGGTCTCGATGACGCTGATGGCGGGAATTTTTTATGTAATAGAAAGAACCTTGTTTGGGGCAGCAGTGCGCGCTTCAGCCATCGACCGGGACACTTCCACCTTGATGGGCATCGATTTCAGGAAAATTATCCTGTTTGTCTTTTTCGTAGGTCCGGCGTTAGGTGCGCTGGCTGGTGTGTTTGCAGGCTTGAACTACACCCGCATTATTTTCAATCTGGGGTGGGGATACGGCTTGAAAGCTTTCACTGCCACCATCCTGGGAGGCATTGGCAATATACCTGGGGCAATGTTGGGTGGTTTGTTGTTGGGAATATTGGAAGCTCTCTTCGAAGGGTTTGTTTCGGGTGCGTGGAAAAATGTCTTCGTTTTCCTGATCCTGATCGTCATCCTGATCATCAGACCTACTGGTCTGATTGGCGAGAAAATTGCCGAGAAAGTGTAAGAAATGAGCACAATCACCCGCAGTCTAACTCAATGGATCACGAAACATCAGGTGATGAATGACCTGCCCTCGAGGAGCAATAGGGTTCAACTTGGGTTATTAGCTCTGGTAATCGTCATGCTGACTCTGTATCCATTTTTCCCGTTCGTCAACAACTACTGGATCGATGTGGGATTTTTCGTCGGCGTTTACGTGCTGCTCGGGTTGAGTTTGAACATCGTCTTGGGAGAGGTGGGGTTGTTCAACCTCGGTCACGCCGCCTTTTATGCCATTGGGGCTTATACCACCGGCATCCTTTACACACAGCTGCAGCTGCCTATCATCTTGCTTCTACCGATCAGCGCCATTGTTGCCGGGGGGGTTGCCTATTTGATCACCTCCCCCATCATCCACCTGAGGGGGGATTACCTGTGTATTGTCACTATCGGGATCGGTGAAATCGTGCGCATCACTGCGCTGAACAATCCATTTGGTTTGACAAACGGGGCGAATGGTATTACGGGCATCGGTAAGCCCGATTTCTTCCTTTTTGCGCTCCAAACTCCAACCCATTTCTATTACTATATCTGGATTGTGGTCGGGTTGGTGATCATTGGGCTGATCAATCTGCAAAAATCGAGGGTAGGGCGGGCATGGAATTACATCCGCGAGGATGAGATTGCAGCTAAGTCGAACGGCATCGATGTTCGCCATTACAAGCTGGTCGCCTTTGTCATTGGTACCGCGCTTGCCGGCGTGGCGGGCAATATTTATGGCTCTAAGATGATGTTCATCTCCCCCGACAACTTCACTTTTATGGAGTCTTGTCTGATATTTCTGATCGTCCTTTTGGGGGGGTTGGGTTCGATCCCGGGCAGTTTGTTGGGGGCTGCGATTATCGTGGTCTTCCCCGAAATCTTCAGGCAGTTTGCCAGCTATCGATTGCTTTTCTTCGGAGCAGCTTTGGTGGCAATGATGGTTTTCCGCCCGGCAGGCATCTTGCCGCGCAGGAGAGAAAAAGTGGGGCTGCGGGGTTTGGGTATTTCCAAACTGCCTGCCGATGAGGGTACCTTCTTAGAAAGCGTCCTCAATAAGTTCTCCCCCACATCTCAAAATCCGGAAATGGGTCAGGCATCCAGTTTGAAAGCGGATGCAGCCCACTACCCAGGGGATAACCACGTTGTGCTGGAGACTCAGGGGATAACCATGCAGTTTGGTGGATTGGTAGCTGTCAACCAGTTCGACTTAAAAATCCCAGATGGAAAGATCACCTCCCTGATAGGGCCTAATGGGGCGGGGAAAACTACCCTTTTTAACGTCATAACCGGAATCTACCGCCCAAACAGCGGCAAAGTGGTCTTTATGGGAGAGGACATAACCAATCTCCGACCGCATAAAGTCATCGCCAAGGGGATCGCTAGGACGTTTCAAAACATCCGCCTGTTTCCTACGCTCACCTGTGTAGAGAATGTGATGTCCAGCCCGCACAGCCATACCCGCAGCGGTTCTATGGCCTCGATCCTGCGCTTTCCGAGTCAAAAAGCAGAAGAACGCTACATCTTGGAGTTAGCCGCCTATCGATTGCACCAGGTGGGGCTGTGGGATTTCAGGAATGAGCTGGCAATGAATTTGCCGTATGGCAAACAAAAGCTGTTGGAAATCGCCCGCGCGCTGGCATCCAACCCGAAGCTGCTCATTCTGGATGAACCTTCCTCCGGGTTGAACGATCGCGAGACCGAGGAGCTGATGGATCTCTTGACTAAATTGGTGGAAGAGGGATTTACCCTTTGGCTGATCGAGCATGATATGAATGTGGTCATGGGTGTTTCGGATCTGGTAACGGTGATGGATATGGGACTCAAGATTGCTGAAGATATCCCCACAAATATTTACAACAATCCAAGGGTAATCGAAGCTTACCTTGGCAAGGAGGAGTAAAATTACCACTTTGCTTTCCGTCCAAGATTTGACCGTGGCATACGGCGCGGTAGAAGCATTGAGGGGCGTTTCCCTGGAAATACAGGAGGGAGATGTAGTAGCGGTCTTAGGAGCGAATGGGGCCGGGAAGACGACGCTGCTCAAGGCAATTTCCGGATTGGTGCCGTTAAGAAGCGGCACGATCTCCTTGAAAGGTGAAAACCTGACGAAATACCTTGCCTACCGGCTGGCTGGTATGGGTGTGGTGCACATCCCAGAAGGACGCCGGGTTTTCGCGACCCTTTCTGTGGAAGAAAACTTGAATCTGGGCGCCTGGAGCGTTCGTAATAAAATCTCATCCCAGCAGCTGAATTCAAACAAGGATTGGGTGTTCAGCCTCTTCCCGGTATTGAAGGAAAGGAAGAAGCAGCTGGCTGGCACGCTATCAGGGGGAGAACAGCAGATGCTGGCGATTGCCAGAGGGTTGGTATCGAAACCTAAAATATTACTCCTGGATGAACCCTCATTGGGGCTGGCGCCAATATTGGTGATGGAAATCTTTAAAGTCATCGAGCAAATCCACGCTGAAGAGGGGGTTACTATCCTGTTGGTGGAACAGAATGCGCGCAAAGCGCTCGCAATTGCAGACTATGGCTATATCCTGGAGACTGGGAAAATCGCTCTCCAGGATGAAGCTGCTGAGCTCAGGGAAAACGAGCATGTCAAGGCTGCCTATCTCGGTGGTCAGCGTATCCTGAAAGAGCAGAGACCATCCTGATGGTCCGATTTCCATCTGGAATGATCGGTTGATGATGAAGGTAATGATACGTCGTAAAATCGACGTAGTGATATTAAACCGCGATCCTGCAGCGCCTGGAAGCAGCTTCTAAACTGGAAGCCGCGATCGCCTTAGAACCTGTTATCAAGCCAGCGGGGAGATTCGACCGACCTTTAATGCCTGGGTGAGCGGTCTGTGATCGAAACCAACCAAAATGGTGTAAAATTATGGTCATTATGAAACCGGCATCCTTCCTAAGCGGGAGTAAGGAGAACAGCGGGGTCAAACGCACCGCTTTGGTCCTCCATTTGCAGGTTAAGCCTGTTCACCAAACCGGAAGCTGCCTGATACTGAACTGCTATGCAGCACGCTGAACCTAACCGCCTATCTCCTGGAACCGGGCGTTGGCTTACCCCACCTAAGGCACTGGTGCTGGGGTTCACTGCCATTATCGCGACCGCGACACTGCTGCTCAGCCTGCCGGTAGCTGCGGCGGATGGTGAGCGGCTTTCCATGGTGGATGCGCTGTTCACCGCCACTTCCGCCTTGTGTGTGACCGGTCTGACCGTTGTCGAGACTGGCACCCGTTTCTCTATCTTTGGGCAGGTGGTGATACTTTTACTGCTGCAGGTGGGCGGTGTTGGTTTCATCACCATGGCAGTGGTGATCTCAGTGCTCATTGGACGCCGGGTGGGGCTGCGTGAGCGGCTGCTGCTTCAGGAATCACTCGGCTACATCAAAGTGCAGGGTATGGTCAGGTTAGCTCTCTACATCCTGGGAGTGGCAGTGGCGGCAGAATTGGTGGGGTTCGTCCTGCTGTGGCTGCGCTGGCAGGCGGATCTTGGGCCGGGGCAGGCGGCCTGGTTCGCCACCTTTCACAGCATATCCGCCTTTGTCAACGCCGGTTTTGACCTTTTCGGGAAGTTCGACCAGTCCAGCCTGGAAGCATATCGCGCCGACCTGCTGGTCAATGTGGTGGTTGGAGGATTGATCTTGTTGGGCAGTTTAGGGCTGCCTGTTTTGGATGAGATCGTGCATTGGAAACCGGGGCGGAGGTTTTCGCTGCACACCATGCTGGTGTTATCGGTCTCAGCACTTTTGCTGGTGAGCGGCGCAGTGATGTTGCTTGTCACCGAGCTCGAACCGCATTCAGCGCTGGCGCAGCTGCCCTGGGGGGAACGTTTGCTGGTAGCGGTATTCCACTCGGTATCGGCGCGCACCGGTGGGTTCAGCACCATAACGCTGGCAGACTTAAGCGCAGCCTCCTGGTTGGCGATCATGCCGTTGATGTTCATTGGTGCGGCAACTGCCTCCATGGGCGGGGGTATGAAAACCAATGTACTAGGAGCGCTGTTGGTTACCTTGTGGTCGGTTGCGCGCGGGCGTGAACATGTCGTAGCTTTCGAGCGCACCATCCCGCGCGAGACCATCAACAAAGCCCTGGCAGTCATGATGGGTGCAGTTACCCTCGTTATGATGATGACCATCTTTTTGACCCTCAGCGAGCGTCAGGATGCGATACACTTAATGTTCGAGGTCGTTTCTGCATTTGGGACGGTGGGGTATTCTCTGGGTGTTACCCCTTATCTTTCCACGGTTGGCAAACTGCTGCTGGTGATTACCATGTTCATCGGCCGCTTGGGTCCGCTGACACTGATTGCAGCCCTGGCACGTCAGCAGTCGACCCAACTGCTCCAATACCCAGAGGAGAAGATATTAATCGGTTAGAGGAAGTTATAGATGGCAAAACGTAGAAGTTTCCTGGTTATCGGTTTAGGGCGCTTTGGCACCAGCCTGGCTGAAGCGCTGGTGCAGAAGGGCCATGAGGTCATGGGGGTGGATGCTGATCCAGTCGTCGTGCAGCGTTTATCCACCCATCTGACACATACCGTGGTGATGGAGGCAGTCACCGAAGAAACCCTGCTGACCCTGGGTATCGGCAACTTCGATGCGGTGATCGTAGCTACAGGTGGAAATTTCGAATCCAGCATCCTGTTGACTCTGATGTTGAAGCGACTGGGCGCCCGATACGTAGTAGCCAATGCGCACACCGAGCAGCAGGCTGACGTGCTCAACCAGGTGGGTGCTGATAAAGTGGTGCAGCCGGAACAAGATGCCGGCAGGAGGATAGCTCACCAGTTGATAACCCCCAATATCCTGGATTACCTACCCCTGGCAGCCGGGATGAGTGTGGCGGAAGTACCTGCCCCTGAGTTTATGGTAGGCAAGACCCTGGCTGAATTGGAAATGCGCCGCAAGTACCGGATCTCCGTGCTGCTAATCGAGAATGGT
>JACUUU010000099.1 GCA_014859065.1 Anaerolineales bacterium | reverse complement strand
GCTGACTGAATTAGTCATCCAGAATGCCCCCATTTTAATGGTGATTGTAATTACTGCAGCAGCAACTGAAAGCCAGGCATAACGAGTCAGATTTGCCATTTGGGATAACTCGCCATGCATGTATGAGAACTGACGTACTTAATTCTACTCAAGGTGATTAATTCTTATCACTCCAACCTGGTTTCATTTCAGGCACATTATAAACGCGTATTCCTAAAAGTAACCAAAGTTGTAATTAATCCGCAGCGCTCAACATGTAAAATGCCGAGCGCCAGATAAGAGAAAAGATTGAAAACTTTGTGGTTTTAGATATCAGCCGCAAGAACGACCAACTAATGCCGAAAAATCCATCCCCAAATGTTGGCTAATCTCCTGGTTGACTTCACGCAAGTAATTTGTCGCTGCTTGTTGAGCGCGTTGAAACTCAATGAATTTTTCGTGTTCCTGAACCTGCGCCTGTAACTGCCGATACTGGTCGATTTCCTCCTGGGTTATACCTCCCTGCATTTGTTTCTGGCTTAAAATCTTCTGCGCATTTGACAACTGCTCTAGGAGAGACCGAGCGCTTGGATCTGCTGTCAAGATGGTGTGTGAACGATCATACGTATCAAACTGCTCAGTTGCTAAAAGGTCTTCTGCCAGAGCATCAGTAGCCTGTTTCAAATCTTCAGGAATATTTAAACTCATCATCTTTTCTTCCCTTTCATCCACAGCAGCCACCGGCACACGCACTGGGATAATTAATGCCGATTTTACTCGATAAGTGTTGAGCGGCTTGCGTACAAATCGCCATGAGATCATCCTGAGCTTCGAAGTAAGCTTTCACAGATTGTTTCTCCATAAATGCCTTATGCAAACGTTCTAATTCAAATTGATCTTCAGGGCTGATCGTATTCTCCATTGGAACCATCTGGAGTGATTTTTGCTTGTGCTGAAACGCAGCGATTGCTTGCTGAGCTCCCTGGTCATCCCTGAGCTCCTCTGCAGCTTTTAAGAAGGTGCCATACTGTTCTGTTTTTGCGATTGCGCTGGCGAAATTGCGCGCTGATTGGACTACAACTGAATGTGGGGTAAATTGTTTTTCATTTAATTCATAAATCATTAGTTGTCCTTTTGCACCTCGATGATTATAGATAATATTCTATCCATTGCCTGGCGGGTGTCAACGACATATGTCACAGGATGATGATTATTTAAGGCATAAATTAGGGTAAAATTATCAAAGTTACGCGATAACCCCTGTTCTTATGGGTAGAAATTAAATTACGGAGAAATATGAACAACCTGACAATTTTTGGTGATATCCACGCAAATTTACCTGCATTGGAGGCAGTTTTCAAAGATATGGATGAGTGGGAACTCAGTCAGCGCTATTGTTTGGGAGATTTAGTGGGTTACGCTACGTTTCCTAATGAAGTTGTAAACAAAATAAGAGCGCTGGAAATCCCTACCATTATGGGAAACTACGATCAGGGAATTGGTAACAGCAGCGATGAATGTGGATGCGCATATAAAACCGATTTCGAGAAAGTTCTGGGTAAACGATCCATTAACTGGACGAATCGAATAACTTCCCCAGAAAATAAGGAGTATCTACGTGAGCTCCCTTCTCAGTTTTCTCTCAAACTTGATGGTTTTCGGATTTTGCTGGTGCATGGAAGCCCACGACGCATCAACGAATATTTATACGCAGACCGCCCCGAAAGCAGTCTGGAAAGAATTATGGACCAAACCGATGCTGATGTGTTGGTGTGCGGTCACACTCACCTACCCTACCATAAAATTTTGCCCTCCGGGAGGCATGTAATAAATGCTGGAAGTGTGGGTAAACCCAAAGACAATGATGTCCGGGCAGGTTACATCATTCTGGAAACAACTGAAAATGACCTGGATGTCAGGTTTATTCGCGTGCCATACGACATCGAAAAAGCTGCCTTAGCTATCGAATCTAGCGACATGCCTGACGAATATGCTGAGTTGTTGAGGCATGGGACCGGATAACGAATTTTTAGGTCATTCTCGCAGGTAATTTTTAATCCCTCGATAGGAAGGGGAGATTTGAGATCATCTGAGACACGTTCCTCTGGATGTCAGGAAACCGCCTGCCGCTCTAACCCAGCTCGCAACCATTCAATGATTTCTTCTTCTTTTGGGATTCGCCCGGCACAAACCAATTTTTCATTCACAACCAAACCTGGAGTGAACAAAATTGGGTATTGAGCGATCTCCATTGGATCTTCTACATGTTGCATTGTAGCTTGGATAGAATCATCTTCCCCCATAAGAATCTCTAATGCTCCAGCGACTGTTTGTTCTAATACATAGCAATTATAGCATCCTGATCCAAGGACCTTGATCTTCAGCATAGTTACGCTCCTGTGCTCTATTTGGTTTCAGAGTGTTGAACCCCCTTCTTCTCACAATCGATGCACAAATCAATTTGGCGATTTGTCCAATACTTTAACCCACAATTCGGGCAGGTTACCTTACGCAATCCACCCATAGTGCTCTTTGGTTTTGGTCTCAATTCTGGTGGTAAAGAGGCATAAGGATTGCTGACACAAGTACAGTCAGCTGGGTTTCCTTTTTGACTTTGATCAGGA
This sequence comes from Anaerolineales bacterium, assembly GCA_014859065.1. GTDB lineage: Bacteria > Chloroflexota > Anaerolineae > Anaerolineales > UBA4823 > Kmv39. The sequence continues at coordinate 8,832 of JACUUU010000099.1, read as the reverse complement.
TGAATTTGATCGTTTTCTGAATTCCCATTTTGATCCTTCATAAATTTTACCTTTTTCCAATTGAGGGAGCGTTGATGACAATCTCTCTGAGGGAGGTAAGGTTCTCATTGAACTGAGGTTCTAACAAAGGTGGACATTGTTCTAATTGTTTTTGAGAGGTAGCCAGTTTAAGTGCAAAGCTGTAACAAGTAGGTTCTCCACATTGTTTGCAGTTGGTTTGTGGGAGCAGTTTATACACTGCCAAGGGGGTTGGGCGCTGACGTGTTTCATAAAGCGGCTCAATTTCACTTTTTTTTGCCCAAGAGCGGTTGACCAAAGAAATAAGTCCTTTAATTTCTTTCAAGGCAGCTTCGCGATCCTCTATGTTGCTACTTGAGATCTCATAAGCATGAAAAGCAATATTGTGACCACCTTTTTTCCAGGTCAGGGCTTGTGCCGAGGGGTAATATACTGCCCCTTTCAGGATTGCGTTGAGGTAAGGAAATACCACTGATATATCGCTAGTCAGCCGTGCAGTCGCCGCGAAACGTTCAGCCCCTGGCTCACATGGCGGGGTAAACACTTCCAGCTCGTAATTATCTATCAACTCATCTTGCTCGTTTCTCATGATGTAGCCTGTTTCATGGTTGGGCACACACTCAAGAAATTATATTCCTATTTCCGAATATTATATCCGTTTTTAAGAACTCATTACCAGTGTCGAAGATCACAATTTCAAAGTGACTTCTTATTGACTAAAAGGCGATACAACGTTTCTTCTCAGGAATTTTCTCTTTTTTATTCACCTATAAGGTTAGAATCAGTGTAGGGGATACGAATAAAGTGGTTTATAATCGATTGCAGTAAATCAAAGGTTTCTTCCAACTCAACCTCTTGAAGGAGAAATTATGTCCACCCCGAATTCTTCAAAGTTCATCGCTCAACACACAGTGGTTGCTGGTGACACGCTCAGCCACATCGCGTTGAAGTATTACGGATCAGCCATAAAAGAAAAATGGATGCTTATCTACGAAGCAAACAAAGACGCCATCGGAGATAACCCCAACCTTATCCAACCAGGTATGGTGCTCAACATCCCCCCGCAAGATGCACCAACCACAACCCCCTCAGAACCGGTCCGCAAAACCGGCTCTGAATTACGTCAATCTGGACCTGAGAGAAAGAAATTCGAAAGTTCCTGATTCGGTCTGCTGGTATAAGATTGTTTGCTCAGTTGATCAGATAATCAACCTGAACCCAAGTCGTCTTTTCAGGTTAAATATCCAGTTGGTGTATTCGATGGATTGCATAAGACCTTAAATTTTATTGACGTTCGCAGTTGCCCCTGGATCTCCACGTCAACAAATTCAGGCACAAAATAGATGCTAATTCCATCCTCAGCCAGAAATCCCTTGGCAAGAGTGATCGCCTTGACAGACTGGTTTACTGCACTAGCACCGACAGCCTGTACTTCGGCGTGATTATGATCCCGGACCATCCCGGCAATCGCCCCAGCAACTGAGGCAGTCCTCGAATTGGCAGCTACTCGGATTACTGTTGGTGCAGACTTCACTTCCGGTAAATCATTCCTGGTGATATGGGCTTCTTTAATGAACTCCATGGTTTGTTTCCTCCATATTGATTTTCTGGCACTTCATCTTACAAGTCGTGAAGTGACAACAGTTAGTGGCACCTTTCCATTTCTGACTTTACCTCACCGAAATCAGATATATTATATCCTAAATATACCTAAAGTTATCCGATTTGACAATAGGAAATTTTCCCTATTCATAGGTAGGGAAAACCCTACTATGATGCAAACAGGCTCTGGTAATATTCTCAGAGCCTGTTTGATTTGAGTAATAAGCATTTATTTCCGGTTTATTTTAATTTTCCTTCGATCATCTTCTTCGAACCTTCAGCCTTTACGGAGATTCGCTTCGGTTTGACTTCTTCGGTCTTGGGCAGATGCAGGGTCAGCACACCGTTATTATAATCCGCCTTGATTTTATCTGAATTGATTTTTGAGGGTAGTGAAACGCTACGTGAGAAGCGTCCATAGCGACGCTCACGCAAGTGATAGCGAGATTCCTCTACCTCCTGTTCTGTCTTAGTCTCCCCTCGGATTGTCAGGGTATTGTCTGAATATGTGATCTCCAGGTCATCTGGCTCGATGCCCGGTAATGAAGCCTTGACAACGAATTCATCATTACTCTCGACCACATCCAGCGCTAATGACCAGCTAACAGTGTCGAAATCCGAATCCATCCGTGATAAAGTGCGGTCAAAAAGACGATCCATGCTGTCCCGCAGTGATATGAATTCCCGGAAAGGATCCCATCTACTTAACATGGTTACACCTCCTTTATTTGTATACAGATTAATCGTTCAAGCTACATTAAGTTCAAAGTTTATCCGAACACTTAGAACTCATGTTTATCTAGATTTGCTCGTATTTTAAAGTGCAAGTATAAGAAGGAAATTGGAGAGATATAAGAGCAATGTATGATCAATATAAATTCAGAATTTGAACTACTAAATTCACTAAGCGAGAATAAATTCCTCCAAGCATGTAATTAAAACAGCGAGCATCAAGGTAATATTATCAGACCTCCTCGATTAAAAAAGCGTTGCTGCCTCAATTAGCATGGTTGGGTGTATGTGGTATTATCAATTCAAAACGCTTAAAATGACCCCACTAAGAACCAATCTTTCCGATTGTATAACGGGTTTTCAAGTTAAATCAGCTACATCGTTGGTATTCAGCAAGCAAATTCGGATTACATAAATATGACCACTCGCGGTGATGTCCAAAAGGCAAAACTAAGTCTGGATGGTTTGTCAGTAGGCGATGCGTTCGGGGAACAGTTTTTCCATCCCAGAGCCAGGTCTCTGATCGCCGAACGCTTCCTTCCTACGGGGATGTGGCCCTGGACTGATGATACCCACATGGCGATCTCAATCGTAGAGCACCTGCAAGAGTTTGGTGAAATCGACCAGGATAAACTGGCGCAGCTTTTTGCCCAACGGTTGGTTAAAGATCGCCGGGCAGGTTACGCGCCTTCGACATGGCACATGTTAGAAAGGATTTACAACGGCGAAAACTGGCAGGAAGCTGCCAAATCCAGGTTCAGAGGTGGCTCATTTGGCAACGGGGCTGCCATGCGTGCAGCGCCTATTGGGGGCTATTTTGCCAGTGATTTAAAAACAACCGCTTACCAAGCCCGTTTATCCGCCCAGGTGACTCACGCCCACCCAGAGGGTATCGCTGGCGCGATCGCCATCGCAGTTGCTGCCGCGCTCGCAGCCAACGCTGACTCAAGCGCTGAAATAACTGATCCTGGTTTAATTCAAGGAGCATATTTTATCGAAAAAGTGCTCGATTTTGTCCCCCAGGGAGAGGTCGCCGGGAGATTAGAGGCGGCTATGCGCATCCCACCTGACTCTTTCAATCAAGCTGTCATCCAACTCGGCAGCGGTCAATTGGTTACCGCCCAGGATACCGTCCCCTTCTGCATCTGGGTCGCTTCCCATCACCTGCTTGATTTTGAGCAAGCCCTCTGGCAGACTGTCGCAGGATTGGGCGACCGCGATACGACCTGCGCGATGGTTGGTGGCATCGTAGCCCTTTCCGCCCAAAATATCCCAGCCGAGTGGATCAAGCGCCGTGAGCCTCTCCCTCCTATTTGAGAGTACCTCCAATCCCAAACATGTCTATTTCCCACAAGTTTATCCTTTCATGGTTAGGGTTCTCCTGAAACCATGAATAGAGATGTACTTTCAACCCTTCTGATATATTACCAAGTATGGAGATGCCCACCGAATAATGAAGCATTCGGTTCGCAAATTCATTAATCGGGGGCGTGAGGCTGAATTAGAAACCGTAAACTTCTAATTACTCAGGAGGTCAATCTGGCAACTTTAAGTTTAGGTTCGATTGTCACATACAGTCCCTCGATGGCACTATCCTGGCTGAGAGAGAATAGACCTTCCACCGAAGAGAAAAAACTCGCATTTTCTTCAGCAACCTGTTTGCTCTCCCCGGATAAGGATTCCAGCTCCACCTTATCCTGGCGCAGGTCAAAATTTTCGTCGATCCGGCGTGACATCTCTTCAAGCAGATAATTATGGGTATCACTCTGAGCATCGGATAGGTCTTTCAACCCGGTTACCAATTTCAGGAATGCTAATTTCAAATCTTCTTCGCTCACATCTTCTTGGGTTAATTTCTGAGCTTCCCAGAAGTAATTGTCACGGCCGCGACCTACATCGTAGAACGCCGATAAGAACACCAAGAAACGTAAATATGCCTGTCGGTAGCTCTTTTCAAAGAAATTCAGCATCTCTGCTTCAGTAAGTTCCCCATCGTAATAACTGGTAAGCCCGGCTGCTGCCAGCATGGCGCTGAAAGTTGCCAGGTGGACTCCGCTTGAGAGTAAAGGGTCCAGGAAGCAAGCTGCATCGCCTACCAGAAAATATCCCGGTCCACAGAAATTTTCAGATACATAGGAATAATCTGCTTCTGACTTAATATCAGAGACACACTCACCTGACTGCACCAATTCTTTCAACAGCGGCGACTCGTCGATCGCTTCAAGCAATATGGCTTCCAACGACATTGAGCGTTTGGATTTCAGTGCATCTCGATGCATCACGACACCCACACTCATAGTTCCATCTCTCAGTGGGATACCCCACAACCACCCATAGGGGATCGAACCGACAGCAATATCACCATCCCGTCTACCTGGCAACCGCTTTGTGTTCTTCCAATACCCCCACACAGCGATATTTTGGAAGATTTTATGAAACCGACGGTTCTTTAAATAATGGTTTGCCATAATACCATCACGACCCGAAGCATCGATCAGATACTCGAAATGGATCTCACCCTGTTTCGGAGAGCCGTTATTTCCATTCTTCATCAGATAGCCTGCGCTAACAGGACGACCTTCTTCGAATTTAATGCTGCGGACTTCTACACCTTCAAACACCTTAACTCCCTGGCTGCGGGCATGTTCGAGCATAAAATGATCAAAATCTGCACGTTCCACCTGAAAGGCGTAGGTTTGGTCTCCAGCCAGCTCACCGAAATTCAGTGGCCAACTTTCTGATCCCCACATTAGATATGCGCCATTCTTGCGCTGGAAACCAAATTTTTCCATTTTTTCCCGCGCTCCTAGCAGGTCAACAATTTGGAGAATGGATGGCAGTAAAGATTCTCCTATGTGATAACGCGGGAACTTTGATGCTTCCAGTAAAGTGACTTCAAATCCTTGGCGAGCTAGAAGTGTCGCAGCTGTTGAACCTCCTGGACCGCCTCCAATAACTAAGAATTTTGTTTTTTCAGTAATGTTGGTCATATTGTACTCCCTGGTTTCCCTTGGCTATGACGCCGATTGTTTTATACCTATGTCGGTTGGAGATTTTTCTCATACCAGTCAGTGATTATTACCACCCGTGCTTGCTTTCCTCTTAATTGCAGATATATTGGGTATGATTTGTGTATATTAACATATTTAGTTTTTACTGTCAATCCATTTCCGCGCAGAAGCTCTACTGGGTCTCCCCTTGCGACAAGTTAGTCGCTTGGTGGCTAAATACCAGCAACCGGGAGCAACTGGTATGACCCATAGGGATCTAGGCCAGATACTTAACAATCGGAATGAGCCAGCTGTATAAGAGATTTTTTTATTGGTCAATAACCAGTACCGGGATTAAAACAACCGCCTCTTCACCGAAGAACTGGCAAAAAGTATGGCTTGTATGTCTCACGTGCCAGCGTATGTCGTATTCGCCACCAGGCAAATTTTATAAGCCTACGTAAACGATTGACTACTCGCCATTGCTGCTGACCCAAACTTAGAAGCTGGAAAATCCAGCTCTCACCTTTCTCGTGGACAGAATTCATCAATAAAGCACTTTAGTTTGTCGCAAATGGAGAGGTTGAGAATGGATTAGATATGGCTATGCGCATCTCACCCAACTCTTTCAATCAAGTTGTCTTCCAATTCGACAGAGGTCAATTGGTAGCTGTCCATGACACCATACCATCCTGCATCTGGGCTGCTTCCCATTTCCTTACAGATTACGAGAAAGCTTTTTGACAGTTCGTCGCTTGATTCGGCGACCGAGTTACATCCTGTCCCCTGGTTGGCGGAATCGTATCCCTTTCTGTTCAAAATATCTCTGGGGAATGGATCTGGCTGTGCGATCCATTACCTCCCCAGAGAATAATGGTGTACTATTATGAACAGATGTGTTTATCGCTGTAACTTTTACATGGTTTACAAACCTAATTATTCATGTCATCCCGGAAACCAACAGGAGTTGAGTGATGATTGGCGCAATTACTTTAGAATAGAGCCATTCTCCTAAATCGGTGCCAATGTTCCCAACCAGATCTGCCAGGCCAAAGCTGTCTTGGCAAACAGGCTCAGGACGATGTACATCCGCTCTCCAAACAGGTAATCTTTCCAGGGTCCAACTTTCTTGTATTGCAGAACCATATTGACCGCAAAGATGTTAAAAAACACAAAAATGGTCGGGATGATGGCGTATACAAATTCAGGTGGTTTCTGCTCGCCTGAGCCGATAGCGCCCAGGAAGTAGACCACAATCACGATCCAGGGGATGATGCCAGCAATACAGCCATAAATGAATGCTGTCCAATCAGTCTTCTTAGTGGTCTGGTTGTGCAGTTCCATCATGACTCCGAATAAATTCATAGTGGCATTCAAACCGATGATTAAGATCAACACTCCCAAGTCCCATAATCCGACCAGCATACCGATCAGGACGATCATCAGTGACGAGGATAATGCATATTCATAAAAACGAGCTGGGTTCATTCCCAATTCAAGTTTTTCTACGTACCAACCGTAACCGAAGGTCGCTAGAGAGAGATGCGCCACCGCCGAGAGCAGCAGGAAGACCGCCACCGCCGGCCCAAAAGGCAGCTCATAAAACATCTCTGCCACTGGTGCCAACGAAAAAGTCTCGATATTAAAATTCAGGAAGTTTGTATAGATCGGGTAGGTTGTATCGTTGCTAACCAGGATCATAAAAACACCTTGCACCAGGTGCAGGAAGCCCATGATCAGGTTGAAGCGCCTTAAACCCTGGTATTTTTTTTCATTCTTCATTGTTTAGTCTCCATATCGTATAAAAATTTTTATTTCAAACCCATCAATCAGATTGTTGAACCTGATAGGTCGCCTCAATTACTTCTTTTAAGGCTAATTCTTTATCAATTTCGTACGAGCCGTCACAACTCCACAGCACCTCCCCGTCTTTATCAACTAATAAGACTGTTATAGAATCTTCACTAGCGATCTCCAATGCCTGGCGAAATGGCTCTTTATCCAAATACAGGGTGATGGTGCGCCGGCGTGGTTTCAGGTTGGGAATACCAGCTCGCATACCCTCGTTGATAAATGCCTTAGCCAGGAAGTTCATCGATTGAATGGTGGGCAGCTCGTAATAAACCAAGCCAGAGAAATCCGTCTCCAACCTTTCCACGGCTGGAATCCAGGAATCAACCAACTTTTGATGCCATTGTTGAAACGCAATCAGCACAATGTTAATTTTTCCCTCAAAATCTTGCGGCAGGTGGATCTTCTCCCGCATCAGGTTTGATCCCTGGACATTTGGAAACTGCATATTGAATCTCTTAGTTATTCGAATAAGTTGTAAAACTAAATTGTGCGATAATTATACATTACCTGAACATTTTGTCAAGGGGAAAAAGTATTAAATCTTGGGCTTGATTCATACCCTCAAATTATCTTGTGACCCGATTGCCTCACTCGCTCACCTGGGTTAAAACGAAATTTGTTTCCTCTTTTGGCGCACACCGGCAGTTTTTCTGTCGGGAGGGTTCGATCATCAGAAAAAAACATCCCGCATCCAGGAGTGTTTCTATGCAAATAAAAGCCAACCAGATCATCCGGGGAGATTGTGTAGAAGTGATGAACGCCATGCCTGAGGCGTGTGTTGACTTGATTTTCGCAGACCCTCCTTACAATCTGCAGTTGCGCAACCAACTCCACCGCCCTAACATGACCAGGGTAAACGCAGTAGATGATACCTGGGACCAGTTCGAATCTTTTGCCGCTTACGATGCCTTCACCCGAAACTGGCTCACTGCCAGCAAGCGTGTTCTCAAACCGACCGGGACCATTTGGGTAATTGGCTCGTATCACAATATTTTCAGGGTTGGGCGTATCATGCAGGACATCGGATTTTGGATCTTAAATGACGTCGTCTGGATCAAGACCAACCCAATGCCGAACTTCAAAGGAGTGCGCTTTACCAACGCCCATGAAACATTGATTTGGGCAAGCACTGGAAAAGGGCACCGCTACACCTTCAACCACCAGGGGTTAAAAGGGTTGAATGACGAGAAACAAATGCGCAGCGATTGGTGGTTGTTACCTCTGGCTCCTCAAGCAGAGAGAGTGCGAGATGAAAATGGTATTAAAGGTCATTCCACCCAAAAACCTGAAGCACTCCTATACCGGGTGATCCTCTCCTCTACCAATCCTGGTGATCTGTTGCTCGATCCCTTCTTCGGCAGCGGTACCACCGGGGTAGTCGCAAAGCGACTGCATCGTAATTGGATTGGCATCGAGCTTGAAGAAAGCTATATTGAACTCGCTCAGAGACGAATCGATGCGACCCCACAAGAACCATTCGATCTCGCGACCTTCGATGTGCGTAGCCAGAGAAAGGTAGCGCCGCGCATCCCTTTCTCAGCTCTGCTCGAGCATGGCTATCTGGTCCCTGGTCAGATGTTGTTTTTTCGCCAGGACCGCTCCCGTTCTGCTTGCATCAGGCCTGATGCACGTTTGA
>JACUUU010000444.1 GCA_014859065.1 Anaerolineales bacterium | reverse complement strand
ATCTGGTGAACTTACTTATTTTGACCTCAGATGCAAAATTATACTATAAATTCTAATAATTTAGAACACCTTCATCCTCTCCTCCCCACCATACCGTTCAAATTCACTCAACTCATCACCTTTTTCACCCCCTTCCCTTGCCAGTCGTTCGCGTTCTTCTGATTCAGAAACTCCCTCTGGTCGCAAGTGGTTGATTGTACGCCAGACGTGATAGCCTAAACGGTCCAACCAGCGCATGGCTTCCAATTCAAGCAGTGCCAGGTCTGCGTTGATCTGAAATTTTGCGGTGTTATCCAGGACCTCTCGGCGTTGGTTGCGGCGGATATCAGCGATCTGCTTCGACTTATTCTCCATCTTTTTCGCCGCCAAATCTAGGTCTCCGCTCTCTACTAAAGGGATGACCTCCTCAAATACCTCCACCAATTCGATATAAGCTTGCTTACATGTCTCTGCCTGCATGGCAACACCGGCTTGACCGGCTTCATTTAAGGCTTCTTCTAACTGCCAGAGATGATCAATGGCATGGAAAACGGAAACGTGCCGCTGCTGATCGAGCTTGACACCCTCTTCAGGATGCACATCAGCCAGAAACCGGCGAGTCTCTGCCAGTGCCAGGCTGGCTGCGCGCAGCTGTTCTTGTGCAGCTCGGGTCTTGACTTTTCCAGTAACTTCCTGGTAAGCCAAAGCGATCATCACCTTAGCGACATCCAGGGTCGACTGGCGGGCAGCCTCAATGGCTGCCGAATAAATGCGCACCAAGCGGGGGTTAAGGTGGCGAACCAGTTGAGGTCCAAGGTCTGGCATCACTTTCTGTATAGTGGAAGCAATCACTCCGATCAGCGGGAAAAATATCGCCACCCCCAGGCAATTGAAGATGGTGTGGAATGCCGCCAAGGTAGTAGCTTCCTCCCACAGGAATGTGTCCCGTAGAATCTCCATAAATTGAATAAGGTATGGCAGCATTAAGAACGCCACGATTGCGGTTACAAAATTAAACATCACATGTACCACCGCGGTCTGCTTCGCAGCGACCGTGGCGCCAAGAGCCGCGATAATTATCGTCACCGTCGTGCCTACATTCTGCCCGATCACCAACGCCGCAGCTTGATCCAATGCAATCGCTTGGGAATACAGCGCCGCCAATGTAGTAGCCATGGCAGCACTGCTGGACTGCATCACCACGGTCATAATAACGCCGATGCCAACCAACAGGAGATTGCTCAACACACTACCGCCCGGAAAATTGGAAGGTTCGTAGTGCTCGGAAAGACCTGCCATCCCGTCCTGCATGGCAGAGATACCCAGCAGAATGAGACCAAAACCAGCCAGGGTTGACCCCAGATGAGCAACTTTGCCGTTTCCAGCAATCTTGGCCACTGTACCGAGAGCGATGAGCGGAAAAGCCATCGCGGATACATTTACCTTAAAGCCAATCTGAGAGACAATCCACCCCGTGCTGGTGGTGCCCAGGTTGACCCCCATGATCACCCCCAGTGTTTGCGTAAATGTCAATAGCCCAGCACTGACGAATCCCACCGTCATCAATGTGGTCACACTGGATGATTGCACTAAAGCTGTTACCAGTGCCCCTGAAAAGATTCCCACAATAGGCCGGCGGGTAAAGCGGGTAAGCACCCTATTTATTGATGGGCCAGCGATCGCCTTGAGCCCATCTGTCAACAAGATCATTCCAAGTAAGAAAAGGCCGATCCCCCCGAGCACCATTGGTATCATCGTAGCCTCCAGATCCGGCGATCTTTGTTAGGGAGGTTCAGGTAAAAATCCCAGCATACTGTGGGAGAATGCTTTAATCTGTATCTAACCAGTCTAACCAAGAAAATATTATTACTACTAAAAATTCTATGCCAATAGCTAGTGTTCTGTCAAATGTGATTCTTAATATTGAAAGCGTTTATGACAGAACA
>JACUUU010000098.1 GCA_014859065.1 Anaerolineales bacterium | reverse complement strand
TCCAGATCGCTGTGCTTATGGGATGGGTCAGCGGCAGTGAATACCATGACTGCATGCCCGCGTTTACGCAGGTTACGAGCCAGAGCAGCTACCGCAGTGGAAACGCCGCCCTGTCCTTCTATGAACGAGTCGATTGTCAGTGCAATTTTCATAGCCTGTCCCTGTCAAAACGACGAAAACGGTGAATTGGAGGCGGATGGGCTGTTTTTTTCATCCTCAGAGAGGGCCTGCGGAGCGAAGCCCTGACCAGGGGTGGAGAATGTCGCCAGCAAATCCAGATCGGCCAGGGGAAACTCGCGCACGGCCAGAGGGAGCAGGGCGTTCATCAAAGCAGAGCGCTCCTGTCGATCCAGATCTCCCAGGAGCGTGCCCAGGTTTTCCGCAACGACCTTCTTCAGGAAATTCACCCGTTGATCCCGGGGGACCTGCTTGTAGACGCGCGGCCAAACGCTCATGGCCAACTCAACCAGTTCTTGAGGGGATAGACGGCGCGCAACTGCGCGACCCAACCAAAGCGTCCATCTCATGACAGTTTCCTTCCTGATAAGACGCAATTCACTTGTGTTTGCCCTTCCACCATTCCAGGTACCAGGCTAGAGCGACCACCAGCACAAAGAGCAACAGCAGGTTGGTATACAACACAGGGTTGGAACCGGCGGGGTTCATGGGTTATTCCTGTATCGAAGGACGGAGACCCGCTTCTGGCTTGCGGGAAGATGAGGGGGAATGATTGGGACAGCCCTGGCAACGCGCTTCTCTGAGTAGAGCATCCTCCAGGCATGCAAACTCCACTTCCACAATAGAGCCCACCGTAGAATTTCGCAAAAACGCGTAGATCTCGATATTGGGACAGAGCGGGAAGTCGCCCAGGTCTGCAAGCGGACACACGCGACACAACGCACGCTCCGCACCTCCGGAGGAAAAGTTGATGCCCGCAGTGCAGTGTTTATCGTCATTCGAGAGTTTGGTTTCTAAAAATGGACAGAAATCCTTCATCACATCTTCTCCTATGCCTAAAAGGCATTGGCCTGCTTCTATGGGAGAGAGCTACCAGCGACGATTCGATCTAAAGAATGGCCATTTATATTCCATGTAGGCATACCAGAGATACGCAAAAACAGCGCTGATGAGGAAGCTGACGGGGATGATCCAGGGGTTGGCGACGAGAAAGTTCCATGATTCCAAAGTTCATCTCCGATTATTTCTGCGTCTGTTTACTCAAGGCATCTTTCCTGCCGGCCAGATCCTTCACATCCTTCTTCACCGCCAGACTTGATACTCGAAGCGCTGCAGGCATTTCACTTCGGAACAGGTTATCCAAGGCCTTGCGTCCTTCCACGCAGTGATCGATGAGTTGATAAGTTTGTTGGTGTGCGGTGTTAACCGCTTGCCGGATCGGGGAGGGCGTGGCCCGGCCGATTGGCTGAAAATCTATGTTGAGCCGGGCCTGGGAGCGAGTCGCCGCCGGCGAGTGGTGCGCAAAGCGGTATTCGCCGAGATAGCGATCCAACAGGGCTTGATTGAAAGGTTCCCCTATCATCTGATTGACCGCCAGGAAGGAGTAACGTACCGCCACGTTCCAGCGACCATCGGATTCCACCCGGCGGATCGATACGGGGATCGGGACGTGTAAAATGCCAAACCGGCCTCCTTGAGCGACCACGCGGCGGACATAGTCATGATCTTCCGATAGATACAAAGCTTCGTCAAAACCACCGATGCTCGCGTGCATTTGCCTGCGGCTCAAAATACAGAAACCTGGGGCATGGGGATTGAACGTGGATGTGGCTTGAATAAAAACGTTGGCCGCCTCGTGGAAAATCGCGTCGACCAGATTGCCTCCCAGAGGCTTAACCGGGCAGGTTGCAGCGTCTAGCCCGCGACGGTCGAATTCCTCCAGGGCGCGCGCCAGGAAATCGGGAGTGGGGAGCACGTCGGCGTCCAGGAATAAGAGAAGATCGCCCCGTGCGGCCGCGGCGCCGGCATTGCGTCCACGCGCCGGCCTTCCGCCGGGCACCAACCGGCATCCTACTCGAAGGGCGATTTCGATTGTCCGGTCCGAGGATCCAGCATCAGCGACGATGATCTCCAGCGGAGGGCGGGTCTGGCGGCGAATGGCCCCTAACAAGCCGGGAAGGTAGACTTCTTCATTGATGGCAGGGATAATAATTGAGACGGTTTTCATCGTTCACTCGACGTACAAGGCCAGACCGATCGTGCCCGGCCCCACGTGGGTGCCAATCACGGGGCTGAGTTCGAAAGTATAGAGCTGGTCACATTCCAGGCGTTTAGCCAGGCGCGATCGAAATTCCGCAGCCTCTTCTGGGGCATTGGCATGAATCACCCCAACGTGGACGGGATTGCTGCCTACTTTTTCTTCTGCCAGCTCGACCAAGCGTGTAAGAGCTTTCCGCTTAGTACGAACGCGTTCCAGGGCGTCAATTTTGCCTACTCCATCGAAAAACAGGATTGGTTTAATGCTGAGCGCAGAACCAAGGTAACGGGATGCGCCACCAATGCGGCCTCCTTTGTGGAGGTATTTCAAAGTATCCACTGCAAAGAATAAGTGTAGGTTCTGGACTACGTTCCGAGCAATTTGGGTAACCTCGGGCAGGCTGCAACCCTGCTCAACTGCGCGGGCGGCAGCCAGCACGACCAATGCCAGCCCGGCGGAGGTGGAATGGGTATCCACGACCTCAACGGGCACCTTCTTAAACTCGGTAACCGCAGCCTGGGCCGAAGCCACCGTGCCGCTGATCCCGGAAGAGATCAAAGGCACGAGTATGCCCTCATACTGAGAGGCCAGTCCATTGAAGACCTGGAGAAAGTCGTGCATGGAGGGCTGCGAGGTGCTGGGGAGAGTGGAATGGGTTGCCAACCGGGTATAAAACTCCACCGGGGTGATGTCTATCCCATCCAGGAGGGTTTCCTCCCCCCAGTGGACTTTGAGCGGTATGACGTGGATGTCATGACGCTCAAGCATATCTGGGGACAGATACGCGGTACTGTCGGTCAAGATAGCAATGCGGGACATATCTTATCTCCTTGTATCGAATAAAACGAAAGAATTAGGCAAAAAAAACTATCGGGATTGTATGGCGGTACGTGAACAAACAAACTCACCAATAATCTCACGCGGCTCGTCTCCAGCATTTCAGGTCACCGCTCGTGGTCTGATGGCAACCTCCCCCACCTTGTGTGGGTACTTTGCAGGAATGCCACTATAAAACTCGCTGATTACCTTCATATCCGCCTCGATATCGCCTGTAGTTTCCATCGCTGGCCCAAAGCCGCCCACCTTGCGGACGTAATCCAGGTAGGCAACTACAATCGGCACCCTTGCCTCGTGGGCGATGTAGTAAAAGCCGGTCTTCCAATACCCGGTTTTGCTGCGCGTCCCTTCCGGTGTAATGCCAATGATAATCTGCTCGTGCGCCTGAATCAGCCGCGCGGTTTGCGCCACGATATTCTGCCGCGAACTACGGTCAATGGGTATTCCACCCAACCATTTAAAAAAACATCCAACGGGCCAGCGAAAAATCTCTTTTTTGCCGAATCAGTTGATTTTGATGCCTAACGCGTACATAACCGCCAGTATCAATGGCATATCCCAGTTGGACGTATGCGGTGCAAGAATCCCAACAAATTTAGGAATATCTGGTACGCCACCTTCTGCTTTCCACCCCATCACCTTTAGAAAGAATTTGCTCAGCAAAGTGAGTATTTTGTTGCTTCGTGGCGTTACAACCCTGGCTTCGCTCATACCTATCTTCCTACTTGTTCCTTTGGAACCATCAAGATCTTAGTTGAAAAAAACGAAAGATTTATCTAAAAAAACTAATCGCTAACGATCTTCGCCACCTCACGGGCAAAATCACCCAAGCGGCGACGGTTTTCCTCGCCAATTTGAGAGAGCATGGTCTGGTACTTTCCACTTTGAGACAACAGGAACGAGGATATGCGCCGGTTGACGCGTTCCATCAGCGTGAGAGCAGCATTGACTCCGGCCAGAGCGCTCAATCCGATCTCGCCGGGCAGACCGATGCGCCGCAGACGGTCAGCCAGTCCACCGGCCTCTGCCGAGTCTCGCAACCCTCCTAGAACCAAAAGCGTGGCAGTGGTCATCTCTGTCAGGTAGACCAGCGGAGAACCCTGTTCAGGAATGCGAGCCAACAGGTCAGTGAGCAAGTCCTCGTAACCGGCTGCCTTTCCAGCGCGAAGTTGATGCAAAATACGCTCCTTCACCACTCCCCAATCATCATCTTCAGGAAAACCACCGTTGAGTTCGTGAAGTAGACGGCTGGCTTCTGCAGTTGGTCGGAAGAGCACGCTGGAACGTCCTGGCCCCCGCTCCTGATCCGGTAAGTAGTACTCCGATTGGACCAGGCCGTGCTCTTCAAGTAGACGTAACATTTCGTAAGCCGTCACTTTGCCGAGACTCAGTCGATCGGCTAAGAGAGTATAATGGATTGGCTCTTCCATCTCCTGATACAGATCCAGGAAATGGTTGAGGAACTCCTGTTGACGATGAGTAAGGTTTTTTGCCATATCGGTTAATCCAAAGCGCTCGCAAAATTCCCAAATCGTCTACAACTTGCGTACATAGACACGGTGGTTTTTATAGGGTCGCGCGCCCACGTTTTCGAGGTCATGCCGCATCTGGACCGCGGTCTCGGCTACCTGGGTGAGGTCAGCATGCTCGAACGCGAAATCTCGCAAGGTTTTTTCTATCTCAATGTACAGCAACGCGTTCCCACCCTGACCCTGGAACTCGGGTAATATACCCACCCCGTTCAAGGAGACCCACTTCGTGCGGCGCATCTCCAGCAACAGGTCAAAGATTCCAAATGGCAAAAGACGACCCCTGGCACGTTGCATGGCAGCTGAAATGTCCGGGAAGGCGAACAAAAAGCCGACCACTTCTCCCTCATGCAGGATCAGCTTGAGCAGGCGGGGGTTAGCCACCAGCATCAGGGTATCCAGCACAAAGTCAATCTCCCGCTCGGTGAGCGGATAATACTCCCAATTGTTTACAAAAGCTTTATTGTAGGCATCTCCAATACTCGGTGCCCAAGTGCGTAAATCGTGTTTATTACGCAACTGCAAAACTTGCAGGACGCCGCGCTGCTCCACCCGCTCGACAATGCGGTGTACCCGTTCTGGCAATCGAAACTCCGAAGGCTGGATGTAGCACGAAACAAAATCCACTTCTTTTTCAAAACCCAGGTTCCCAACCAGGCGCGGGTAATACTCATAGTTGTAATTCATCATGGTCATCATCTGGCGATGCTCGAACCCCTCCACCTGGATGCCATAGCCGTCAAAAGGACTGAAGCCCTTGGCCCAACCACCGTGTCCAACCCTCGCCCCTGTGCCCATTCAAAGATGCGCTCAAAGAGGGCATCAGCAACCTCCTGGTCGTCTTCGCACTCGAAGAGATAGAACTGGGCTTGTTGGGTGTCGTGGTAATTATTGAAACGCCTGTTCTCCAGCGCCGCGATGCGTCCCACCACGCGGCTGTCCTGCTCTGCGACGAAAAAGTCAGCCGTGGAATGCTCATAAAAGGGGTGTTTCTTCCGGTTGAGAAACATCTTAGCGTCTACCAGTAGCGGTGGCACCCATTGCGGATGCCCGGCATAAAGCCGATAGGGCAGGCTGACAAACTTGTTTACATCAGTCTTGGATTGAGTGTCAATGTGACGAACAATGATCAAGGCGGCACCTTCAGGATAAGAGAAAGAAGAAATTCGAACTCAATATCCGAAAATTCCGAAATAATTGTACTATACCTCCCAGATGGCGTCAACCCTGCTCTGCCCGCGTAACACTTCTTGGGATTTCTCTGTAAGAATAATCCTTGACACCGGGTGAGGTTACGTTTAGAATTCGACTACTTTTTTGGTCTTTTTGGAAAATTGCATGAAACTCACCCGCCGGCAGGAAACTTTTATTTACAAGTTGCTCGACCTGTATCGAGAATTAAATGGGCCCATCCACTATACCGCCTTGGCGGAAAGGGTTGGCGTCAGCCCTTTTACCGCTTACGACATGCTGCGCCGGCTGGAAGAGAAGGGGCTGGTGGCCTCAGAGTACCGCGTAGCGACCGATAAGCCGATCCCCGGCCGCTCGGAGGTGCTCTTCTGGCCCACCGAGTGCGCCCACAACCTGTGGCTGGAGTTAACTGGCGATGCGAATACCGGGGAGTGGGAGGCGGTCAAAAAGCGGGTGCTGGAAAGGATCCGCAGCGGCGAACTGCCCGAGCGCGAGCTGGCGGAGGAGATGCTGGCTCGCCTGCCGCCCGGCGGGCCGGCCATCCTGCGTTACTGCATCGAGGTGATGAGCATCGTCGTCTTGCGATTGGGTCGCGGCTCCGCCCGGCGCCTGCTGGCCGAGAACCTGCCGCAAATTCTGGAGGCGCAAGGAGCAGTGACGCGCGCCGGCCTGCTCCTGTTGGGCGGTTTTGCCCTGGGCCTGCTGGCAAAAGAGAGCAGCGGAGACCCCGAATGGAGCAGAGAACTGCTGGCCCACGTCCAGCGCTATCAAACCCTGATCCTGGAGATGGAGCCGCGCCTTTGCCGCCGCCTGGGTGAATCAATGAAGGAGGCCTTAGTCCCCTTGCTCAGGCCCGAATAATATTTTTAATCGTTTTTTGGTCTTTTGGGATTTTTCACATCGGTGACATGAAAAGGAGATCTTTCACGAATGAATCTCGCCATTGAGGCAAATCAGCTAAGCAAACAATACCCCTCCCAGCGGGAGAACCATCCGGCTATCGAAAACGTCGACCTGTCGATCTCCTCGGGGACGCTCTTCGGTCTGGTGGGGCCGGATGGGGCAGGAAAGACGACCACTCTCCGCATTCTGGCCACTGTGATGGAACCGACTTCGGGGCAGGCTCGGGTTGGAGGTTTCGACGTTGTACGCCAGGCCGAGAAAGCCCGGTCATTGATCGGATATATGCCCCAGGCATTCAGCCTTTATCCAGACCTGACCGTCATGGAAAACCTGAACTTTTTTGCGAACATCAACGGCGTATCCAAAGCCCACCGGAAGAGCCGGATCGAAGAATTGCTGAATTTTACCCGCCTGGGAGAATTTACCAAACGGCGCAGTGAACACCTCTCAGGAGGGATGCGGAAGAAACTGGCCCTGGCCTGTGCGCTCATCCATGAGCCTCGCGTGCTTCTGCTCGATGAACCCACCACTGGAGTAGATCCGGTTTCGCGGCGTGAGCTCTGGCACATCCTTTCCCAGGTTATTCTCAATGGCGTGACTGTCCTGGTCAGCACACCCTACATGGATGAAGCGGAACGCTGCAACCAGGTCAGCATTCTCTCTGAGGGGAAAGTCCTTACCACTGGCACCCCCAGGGAGCTGGAGGCTGAGCTTCCGTTTGATATTTTAGAAGTGAAGGCCCGTCCACGCAGGGTGATCCGGGAAGTGATCGGAGCCACCGAAGGCATCCTCCACTGGCGACCGGTCGGAGACAGGCTGCGCCTCTACGTGAATGGACTGGATTCGCTCGAAGCCCGTCTGGCAAGCGCGTTGCAAGACGCCGAAGCGGAGGTCAGCATCCTCAGGCGAGCAAAGCCGACCATGGACGATGTTTTCATCCACATGGTTGATGATCAGCGAGGCCGGGCATGAGCGTAGAGAACGCCGTCGAGGCCATCGATTTGTCCAAAAAATTCGGCGATTTCACCGCGGTGGACCGGGTCAGTTTCACGATCCCCAAGGGGGAGATCTTCGGCTTGCTGGGTCCGAATGGCGCCGGGAAAACCACCACCATCCGCATGCTGTGCGGGCTGTTGGCGCCCACTTCCGGTGTTGGGAGTGTTATGGGCTTCGATGTGGCCAACCAGCCCGAAAAGGTGAAGGCCAACCTGGGTTATATGTCGCAGAAGTTCTCACTCTACAACGATCTGACGGCCTTTGAAAACCTGGACTTCTACGCCCGCATCTACCGCCTTCCGGGCAAGACGCGCAACAGCCGGACCGATGCGCTGATCGAAATGTCCGGCCTGAAAGATCATCGCAACGAACTGACCGCCAATCTTTCCGGCGCCTGGCGGCAGCGCCTGGCGCTGGCGTGCGCCATCGTCCACGAACCACCCATGCTGTTCCTGGACGAGCCGACCGCCGGGGTGGACCCGGTCTCGCGTCGCGAGTTCTGGAGTCTGATCTACGAGCTTGCCGGCCGGGGTGTGAGCGTGCTGGCCACCACCCATTACATGGATGAAGCGGAATATTGTAATGAGATCGGGCTGATGTACCAGGCGCGCCTGATTGCCCGGGATGACCCGGATTCTCTGAAGGAGAAAATGCCTGGAACGCTGCTGGAAATCGAATGTGACCATCCCGGCCAGGCCATTGACCTGCTTCAGGACATCCCTGGGGTGATCGACGCGGCTTTTCATGGGATCCTGCTGCACGTTATCGTCGAGGATGAAGCTCTTCAGGGCAGGCTACGGGAAGCCCTGGAAGAGAATGCGATCACGGTTCAGTCCATCGAGCGTGTTCTGCCATCGCTCGAAGATGTGTTTGTGGGCATGGTGGATGCGGAGAACCGAGATGGGCTGCGAGCTGAACTGAGACAAGGAGGAGAAGAATGAGTCGGGTGTGGACCATTGTGCGTAAAGAAGTCATTCATATTCTGCGCGACCCCCGAACCCTGGGGTTGGTGATCATCTTGCCTGTCATGATGCTGGTGCTTTTAGGCTACGCGGTTTCAGCGGATGTCGAGGATATTCCCATGGCTGTGGCTGATCTATCGAAAACCGATGCCAGCCGGCGCTTTGTCGAACGCTTTCCAGCCAGCGGTTTTTTTATGATCACCCACTCTGTGGAGAGTGAAGAGCAGATGATCCAGCTGATTGATGAAGGGGTGGTACGCAGCGGGATGCTGATCCCGGAGGACTTTGGCCGGAAGGTGACTACGGGTGGTTCAAGCCCGCTGGTCGTCTTTGTTGATGGCTCGAACCCTAGCGTTGCACAGACCGCCCAGCTTGCCGCGGAAACAATCAGCCAGGCTGCTTCACAGGAGATCCTGGTCCAGAGACTCTCCGCCACGCCGCTTGGCAATGAGATCAAGCTGCCCATCGATGTCAGACTGCGGTTCTTATATAACCCGGATATGCGCCGGATGAATTTCATGATCCCGGGCCTGGTGGCGGTCATTTTACAGGTACAGACCCTGCTGCTGACAGCCTTTGCCATCGTGCGCGAGCGTGAGCAGGGCACGCTCGAGCAGTTGATCGTCACACCCATCAGGTCCTGGGAGCTCATGTTGGGGAAGATCCTGCCCTATGTAGTCGTTGCGCTGCTCAACATTGCGATGACCGTAGGCGTTGGTTACCTGTGGTTTGGCGTGGATGTAGCTGGCAGCATCACGCTCTTGTTCACCCTGAGCCTGGTCTTCCTGCTTGGCTCGCTTGGCATGGGCATTCTGATCTCCAATATCTCGCGCACCCAAATGCAGGCGATGTACCTGGCGTCCTTCATAATGATGCCTTCGTTCATTCTCTCCGGGATGCTTTTTCCGCGCGACAATATGCCCTGGCTGGCGTACTATGCAGGCTTTCTCCTACCGGTAACATACTTCCTGGAGATCGTGCGCGGCGTCATGCTGAAAGGAGTAGGGTTCCAATACCTGTGGCCGTGGGTCTGGCCGATGGCGCTTTTCAGCGTGGTGGTCTTTTTCCTGTCCGTGTTCCTCTTCCGGAAGCGGATCAGTTGATGCTCGCAGTATGACTTTGGAAACAGCATGAATAATCGAAGCACATCGAGAAAACATAACTTTTTGAATGGAGGATTTTCTGTGAATAATCGTCTTTTAAGTATCCTGGTGGTGCTTGGTCTGTTAGCGATCCTGTTGAGCGCCTGCGCTTCGATCCCCGGCCGGGTGGTGGAAAAAGGCGCAATAACTGCTTCCGGCACGATTTCTGCCCGCCAGGTGGCGATCGCTCCGGAGATAGGCGGAAAAGTCGTGGAAGTCCTGGTTGAAGAAGGGCAGCCGGTAAAGGCCGGGGGCGTGCTCTTCCGGCTCGATGACGCCTTGTTGCAGGCGCAGCGAGAACAGGCAACTGCGGCAGTACAGGTGGCCGAAGCGGCCTTGAGCGCCGCCCGTGTCCAACAGGAAAGCGCCCAAACCCAATATGATCTGGCGCTGCAGGCTGCCCGCCAGCAGGACCAGCAGAACCGGGTGAATACGTGGCAGGCTGAGGTCCCTGAAGAATTTATCCTGCCCGTCTGGTACTTTGAAAAGGATGAGGAGCTCACCGCCGCAGAGAAGGAAGTTGCGGAAGCCGAAGCGGCTCTCGAGTCAGAACTCGCGAACCTGGATGCCATGCTTGCCAGCGCCAGCAGCGCCAACTTTGTGGCGGCCGAAGAGCGTCTCGCCGAAGCACAAGCCGCATTTGTAGTCGCTCGTCAAGTGCTGGATCGAGCAGAACAGGCGCAAGACAACCAGGCCTTGAGTGAACAAGCTCAAAAACAGCTCGATTCTGCCCAGGCGCAATTGAGCGCGGCCCAGGAAGGCTATAACAGTATGCTCACCAGCGCTGCCAGCCAGGATGTGCTGGAGGCTCGCGCCCGTGTGGCCGTTGCCAGGGCGCGCTATGACGCGGCCCTTGACCAAAAGAATGCGCTTCAAACCGGGGAAAATTCGCTGCAGGTGAAGGCCGCCTGGACCGGGCTGGCGCAGGCAGAAGCCGCGGTCTCTCAGGCGGAGGCCGGACTGGCACAGGCGCAGGCCGCCTTGAACGCGATTAATATCCAGATCGCAAAAGTGACGGTAACTTCGCCCATCGATGGTATCTTGCTGACACGCAACCTCGAAGTTGGCGAAACGGTCTCCCCCGGAAGTACCCTCATGACTATCGGCCAATTGGATGAAGTAAAGCTGGTGGTTTACATTCCGGAATATCGCTACGGTGAGATTAACCTGGGTGAAAAAGTGGAAGTTCGGGTTGATTCATTTCCTGGGAAAACCTTCAACGGGACTGTCGCGTACATTTCCGATCAGGCCGAATTCACCCCGCGCAACGTGCAAACGGTCGAAGGCCGGCGCGCCACGGTGTATGCGGTCAAACTAAGCGTGCCAAATCTCGACCTAATGCTCAAACCCGGTATGCCAGCGGATGTAACATTCCTGGAGTAATATCAGATCATGATCGAGCATTGCCCTTTTCTGACGATTGGTATGTCTGCAGATGATTTGCGCTGCACAGCCGGTGTCAATTTCGTTTCGGTGGGAGCCGGGCGCGCATTGTGCCAGGTGTGCGAGCTTGAAGACCTGGGCGACACATTGGTATGTCCACACCTTGACGTTTACACCTATTACGCTCATGCGCAGGATGGAGCACACGTAACCGCACAACTCGCCTGTCTGGTAGATGACCTTCCAATCGACAGTCGCTGTCCAGAGTGCCCTTCCCGAC
>JACUUU010000443.1 GCA_014859065.1 Anaerolineales bacterium | reverse complement strand
CGAAGTCAGCCAGCCGTGAGACCGCCACCACCAGGATGACTAGTCCCGAGAATACCAACGCCGTGGCAGTGAGCAGGCTGGCTATGCGCTCCAGCCTGGCTTTATCTGATTCTGCGATGCCTTTCCGGCGCAGGATGGTGCGGAAAACGAACCAGGAGACGAACAAAGCCACCAGCTCGACACTGCGGCGGATGAAATCAGCCAGCTGCGTCGTCGATTGGCTTAAAATCACCGCGATACCGGTCGCCAGCGGCGCCCACATGCTCAGCAGCAGGGCGACCAGCAAAGTCTTTTCCCGGCTGGCAGCTTGTGCGGTGGAAAGGGAGTTCATGTTCTTGCCTGGCTTAGGATATATCTTTTCTCGAACATTGCGAATAAGGTCCTGCAGGTGATCTGGAGATCTGCCTCCAGGTCAGACCCACATGTATGATCGCTAATCCCGAAAGCACTAACCCCCCAATTTTGAGATTATGTACACCAGGGGCATGATAATGGCAGCTGCGGTCAACGGCACGGTAAACGTATCGCTGCCCTTGTGGGAGAAGAGCTCGACCGTACCCACCGCAGGAGCGGCAACCAGAGAAACAACCATGCTGGTATACCAGGGTTTACCGGCGTAACACAGCATGGTGAAAAACAGTGCCACGGCTGCTGCAGTGACCATCGCTATGGTGCCCTCGATCGTCTTGGTCCTCTCGATCAGGCGGTGCACGATCCGGCGTCGCCCGAAAGCCTTGCCCACCAGAGCTGCAGCCGCATCCCCAAATCCCCAAGCCATCACCGCTACCGCTGCGATGTAATACCAGCGCGTGCCCAAAACCCCCCAATATAGAAAGATCAACAGCGCAAAAGTGAGATAGATGTAGATCATCTGCCTGCGCATCTCGCCCCCCTGCGTGGTGCGATCGACCAGGTAGCGCTTATAGAACGCGGTCCTTTCCATCAGCATCAATGCCGGGTAAGCGACCACAATCAACAGGGAAGCCCCCAGGATGGCTGCATACCAGGTGCTGAACATGTCCAGCAGCAAGAAGATTGACAGGCTGAAGGCAATGTGTTGGAATTTCCGTACCAGCTCGTTGGGAAATCTCCCCCAGGCTTTCAGCAGCGCGGGAATGATAAAACAGAACACCAAATAATATGCCAGCAAAATGCCGGCCGCGATCAAATCTCCCAGGATCATGCTTGCCCCCTGTGACTTCCCCCGCCTGTGCGCGCTTTGGAGAAGTTCTCTGATACGCGCGCGAAGAGCTGCACGAAATCCTCGATTTCCTGCGGGGATACTCCCTGGCTGGCGATGGAAAAGACATTATTGTAAATTTGCTCTATTTGTGGCTTTATCTCATTTGCCTTCTTTGTGAGCAATACCAGGCTGGCGCGCTTATCTCTGGCGTCCTTTTCCCGTTCGATATAACCTTTCTCCTGCAGAGATTTCAAGGCGCGTGAGACAGCTGCTTTGCTGATATCCAGCTGAGCTACAATTTCCTCCTGGGGGATCGGGCCTTCTCGGGTCAACAGGTGCAGCAGGATATTGCCCTCAGCACTGCTCAGTTTCAGGGGTTTCAACTGCGCATTTATCATTTGCCGGGAAGACCACAGGATATTATTTGCATACAGCCAGATATCACGGATATCATGCATATTTTCTCTCCATAGTTAACATGTTAACTATATTGTAAAATAAATTAGTTAACCTGTCAACCAATTTGGGGTTTTCTTTTTTGGATGTCCACGCTATGGGGAACGCATTGTCCACTACATCAATGCTGCTAAGAATCGGAGGGGAGGGATAGAATTGGGTATTAAGGAAAGGGGATGAGCAAAAGTTTACTCCCGCAGGCGAGCGATGTCCGCATCGCGGCCAACCACCACCAACCTGTCGCCACGGTTGATGTGATCGTCAGGATCAGGCGAAATCAAAAAACGG
>JACUUU010000097.1 GCA_014859065.1 Anaerolineales bacterium | reverse complement strand
CTCAAGAAGCTCGCTCTGGGAAAAAACTTAATGTCCCACAACGTGCAGAACAGCTCGCTGAGTTAATAGCAGATGCTCTCGAACCATCACCGGGCATCGATCGGGTAGAGGCAGTCAAAGGTTATCTTAACCTATATTTCCAACCTTCTGAATTTGCTCGCCGGGTGGTTGATCGCGTTCTTTCTCTGGGAACCGACTTTGGGCGCGGCAGCTCTAAAAATGAGCGCATCATGGTTGAGTATGCTCAACCCAACACACATCACTCTTTCCACATTGGCCATGCGCGCAATGCCGTTTTAGGAGAAGCTTTGGCCAGGTTGGTTGAATTTGCCGGGTTCGACACAATCCGGGCATCTTATCCAGGCGATATCGGTCTGGGTGTCATCACCGTCGTATGGGCTTATATGAAATTCTACCAGGGGCAGGAACCTGAAGGCGTCCACGAACGCGGTCAGTGGCTATTGAACATTTACGTCGAAGCGACAAATTTACTGGACCCGAAAGATGACGAGACCCCGGAAGAAACCCAAAAACGGGAGGCTTATGAGGCCGAGCGACGGGAAATTTACCAACGTTGGGACCAGGGCGACCCAGAAGTGCGGAGGGTTTGGGAGATGACCCGCCAATGGAGTCTGGATGAACTCCAAGCGATCCTAAGCATGTTGGGGATATCGATCGACGTTTGGTTTTTCGAGAGCGAAGTAGATCATCTGGCTAAAAAAATCGTAGAAGAACTGGTAGAACTGAATATTGCTGATGACGAGCGATCTCAAAATGGTCCGGTGATTGTCAAAATTGACCAGAAGCTGGGTTTGAAAAAAGAAAAATACCGCACCAATATTATCCTGCGCAGTGATGGCACAACTCTTTACCTGACAAAAGACCTGGCTTTAGCAAAGATCAAATTCGAGCAATATCAAGTGGATAGATCTATCTATGTGATTGATGTGCGTCAAAGTTTACACATGCAGCAAGTCTTCAAAATCCTGGAACTGTGGGGGTTTCCACAAGCTGAAAAATGCTTCCATCTCGGTTATGGATTTGTCAGCTTGCCCGAAGGTACCATGTCTGCCAGGAAAGGACGGCTTGTCCTCTTCAAGGATGTCTCAGATGAAGCTGAACGACGTGTCCTATCGGTAATCGCGGAAAAGAACCCAGGATTATCGCAAGAAGAACGCCTGCAAGTCGCCCACCAGATTGGCCTGGGAGCACTAATCTACACTATGCTCTCTGTGGATAACAATAGAGATATCGTTTTCGATATGGATGCTGCATTGAGTTTTGATGGGCGGACCGCACCATACATCCAAAATGCGCATGTGCGCGCAAACAGCATCTTGCGAAAAGCCAATTGCATCCCCAACGAAGCCAGTTTTGATTACCAACTTTCCACCCATGAGATCACAATGATAGGCTTGATCTCACGTTTCCCAGAAACTGTTCAAACTGCAGCTCAAGAATACCGTCCGATTACGATAGCAAATTACGTTTATGATTTAGCGACGGCCTTTCATTCCTTTTACCATGTTATCCAGGTAATCCAGACTGAGGATGAGTCAATTCGAGCAGCTCGGCTACGCCTGGTTGCCGCTGCCCGCCAGACTCTTGCTAATGGGCTAGCCCTCATCGGTATTGAAGCTCCGAATGTTATGTAGATACAACACTCTAAGTCTTCATCTGGTACGGCTTAGGATCGAAATCGATCCATTCGATGTCATTGCAATCCTTGAAGCGCTGTGCCATCACTTTCAAAGCCTGAGGGTTGTTATCTATCAAAATGCACTGACGGTCGAGGGAAATGCAGCTCTCACCAAGCGATCCACTACCAGCAAAGAAATCCAACACCGTATCGCCTGGTTTAGATGAAGCTTGTATAATCCGATTTGTAATTGCAATCGGCTTTTGGGTTGGGTAACCCGTCCTTTCCTTGCTATTCGTCGGCACAATCGTATGCCACCAGGTATCAGTCGGGACTTTACCCTTACGAGCTTTATCTGGTCCAACCAGTCCAGGAGACATGTAAGGAATACGTTCGATATCTTCGTAATTAAACACGTAATTAGCCGCATCTTTGACATATAACAGAATATTGTCATGCTTTGGGGGCCATTTGTTCTTCGGTCGTCCGCCGAAATCATACGCCCAAATGATTTCGTTCAGAAAACATTCCCTCCCGAATATTTCATCCAACAAGAAAACCTTACAGTAATGCACTTCGCGATAATCCAGGTGGAAATAAAGACTTCCATTAGAGGACAAAATACGGTAAGCCTCGGTCAATCTAGGTTTTAGGAAATCCAGGTATGCTTGTGAGCTTTCAAAACGATCTGTGTATTCTTGGGTTCCAATTTCAATCGTCTGGTAGCGGTTACCTGAAAATCCAATCCGATCACCAGTTTCCGAGCGGCTTGTCTTTATGCGTGTCCGTCGCTGCTGTTTGCCAGTATTAAACGGCGGGTCGATATAGATCAAGTTTATTGACTCGTCTTCCAGATTCTGTAGGATTGGAAGATTGTCACCAAAATAAATACGATGTTTCATCAATTACTGAGGAGTTACTTAGGGAAAATTTTAAGCTAAATATCGAGACGATAACCAAGCCCACGAATAGTCTTTATATAGCGTGGTTTACGTGGGTCTTCTTCTATCGCCTGACGCAACCAGCTCATGTGCACATCAAGTGTACGGGTGTCTTCCGTGTAATCCGTCTTCCAAACTACGCTAAATAAATATTCGCGCTCAATAACCTCGCCTGGTTTCTTCATCAACATCTTGAGTAATTGAGCCATGCGAGGCGTTAACCGGGCTTCCTTGCCCTGGCATTTCACCAATTTTCTTTCCATATCCAAAAAAATCGGGCCAGCTTTATACAAATCATCCCCCTCACCTGGTAACAACGGTAAAATTCGGTTGATTAGCTTTCGAATTGTAAAAGGAAGATCTAATATCTCGTTCGCACAGATATCCTTGCTCGAAGATTGATCTGGATTTGATATCAATAGGATGGGCAGCCCGTTAGCCTCTTCATACAACGACTGGCAAATTCGTTTTCCACTGCTTCGCATGGATGCGGCATTTACAATAATCAGATCTGCGTGCATTTCAGGTAAATATGCCAAGGCTGCTTTACCCGAAGCAACTGTTTCGACGGCAAAGCCTTTTTTTCTCAAGTTAGGTATGAAATACGGGCCTTTTGCCCGTTTGCCTTCAATCCAAAGTATCTTAGCTCTCACCATAAGCCTTTATGTCTTTGAACCACCAGTATTTTAGCCCCCCAAAGTTTTACCTAGGGCACATATTCGCTATTATACGCCCAATCTTAAAAAAATGCCACGTAGTACAATCGATGTATTTAAATATTAATCTTAACTCGATTACAAATCACACCACTTCCCTATTGTATAGCTGTTCAAGTACAATTCCAAAGCAGCATCCCTCAAATCAAAAAAGGCTTTATTTATAACCTTGTTTGTTGTTTTAAATAAAGTGTGGTAAAACATGCTGTTGTGGAGAACTAGCTATGAACTTGAAACAACAAGCCGCTGAACATGCATTATCTTACGTTCATAGTGGGATGATCTTAGGTTTGGGGACAGGCAGCACCACAGATTTTTTTATTGATATGCTGGGAGAACGTTTGAATTCAGGCTCCATAACTGATATCAAGATTGTACCCACATCCGAATCAACCAGAGCACGCGCCCTCGCATTGAATATGGCGATATCTAATTTGACTGACCATCCGAAACTAGACCTGGCAGTTGACGGTGCAGATGAGGTTGACCCACAGTTAAATTTGATCAAAGGCTTGGGTCGGGCATTATTAAGGGAAAAGATCGTTGAGATCCACACCGACCAATTCATCGTTATTGTTGATGAAACCAAGTTGGTAAAGAAACTTGGGAGTCTTGGGCCACTGCCGGTGGAAATTGTGCCTTTCGAACATAATGCCCATGTCCGCTGGTTGAACACTTTGGGCTGCCGTGCGGAATTGTGGCTAGAAGAAAATGGGCAACCTGTGATGACCGACAACGGTAATTTCCTGGTCCGTTGTTGGTTTTCCCATGGTATACCTGATCCCCATGCCTTAGCCCGCCAGCTGGCAGACCGTCCCGGGATTGTCGAGCACGGTCTGTTTTTGGGAATGGCAAGCCGTATAATTGCAGCTGGCAATCAGGGGATTCAAATATTGGAGCGCAAAGCATAATGACAAAAATTGCCCCGTCAATCTTATCGGCTGACTTTTTACGGTTGGGCGACCAAGTGCAAGAAGTTTTGGATGCTGGCGCGGATATCCTTCACCTGGATGTGATGGATGGTCACTTTGTGCCCAACATCACTATTGGCCCGCTCGTTGTGAAAGCAATAAAAAAGTTGACTCTCGCTGCTAATGTCCCATTGGATGTACATCTAATGGTTAAAAATCCCGATCATTTGATCCCCCACTTTGCCCAAGCTGGTGCAGATATGCTCACAGTCCATGTTGAAGCATGCAAACATCTGCATCGAACGATTCAGCAAATTCGACAGTTAGGGATGAAACCTGGTGTCAGCCTTAATCCAGCAACCCCTTTAGGTGTTCTGGAAGAAATGCTGCCGTTTATCGATTTGGTTTTGATTATGTCTGTCAACCCTGGATTTGGGGGGCAATCTTATATCCCAACCAGCACCGCTAAAATTGAGCGCTTACGTTGGTTGTTGGATAAACAGAGGTTGAGCAACGTCGAGCTGGAAGTTGATGGTGGGATTAAGTCGGACAATGCCGCCATGATTGCTGCAGCTGGTGCCAGCGTCCTGGTAGTTGGTACAGGCATATTCAACGATAATGCCAGCATAATATCTAATTTCCAGAAGCTGAGGCAAGTGTTATCTTCCTCAAGTTAATTCCTGGGCTAGATTTAATCTGCCGCTTCAGACCGGCGTTCAGCAAATTGATTAAGCAATAACACCACTGCGAATCCTAATACCATCAATCCGACTGCCAGAAAGACCTCAGGAGTCAAAGCATCTGGCAGCACATTTACTTCGAGGAAATAATTCAACTCCTCGACAGCACCAGTCTCAGCTGCAATGAGTTCTTTCCAAGGCCAAACCTTTCTCAAAGCACCGATGATTAATCCAATTAAGACAGCGACTGTGAAATCATGATAGTTGTGAAATAACCACCGCAATAAACGCGCAAAAGTGACCAAGCCAACTACGGCACCAGAAATAACGAGAAGCAGCACGACGATATCGCCCTCAACCACAGCATCTAACACGTATTTATATTTTCCCAGTAGGACCAGGATAAAAGCCCCGGAAATTCCCGGTAGGATCATGGCATTGATTGCTATGGCACCACTCAGGAACACAAACCAGGGGTCATTCGGCGTTTCCACTGGCACCATCCCAACTAGCAGATAGGAACCCAATGCCGCTAGAGCTGTGGTAAGCAACAATCCTATACCCCAACGAGGGATGCGAGTTCGCACCACGAACACTGAGGAAAGCACCAGCCCAAAAAAGAACGACCAGACCAGGGTCGGGTGGTTCTCCAACGCCCAGCTCAAAGATTTTGCTAAGGTCAGTATGGCAGTAAATATGCCCGCGACAATCGCGAGTACAAATCTCCAGGGAAAATCATCCAACGCTTCACGAAATCGAAATGTAAGCATAAGTCGGATAAATTTTAAATCTACAGCGCGAATTGCATCTAAAAGTTCTTCATATACACCCAAGATAAAAGCCATGGTACCGCCGGAAACTCCTGGAACCACATCAGCTGCTCCCATGATATACCCCCGCGCAGCTATTCCAATATAATCTTTAAACCCTCTGCGCGTTGAATTACTTTCCTGTTGTTGCATCAAGATGTACCCTCGGTAAGAAATTCGGCATTGCTCAAAAATACTATGACTGCAGAAGTTTACCCTTCCTTATTATCCTTGTCCAGTTACTGCCCATTAACCAAATGGAGCAGCTCATGCTTGCGAATTGACAAACAGGCACTGCTGATCCCAAGCTGCAGCCGAGCTGATCTAATCCACCTCATTACCCTCACGATGTAATTATTTATGATAAACTTCTCAGCGGTTATGTTCGTGAATTACAGCACCAAAACACATCGGTTGTTCAGAAAAGTAAACTAAGGACATTTGCTCTCTCTGCTAATTCATGCTTTAATTGTGAAAAATATTTCAATATATATTTCAATGCTTGATTTTGAATCATGTTCCTGGTTAGTTCACAGTTATTAAGACATAACCCATAATGATTTGTAAGACAAGAGACCGCTTCTCTGATCGAATATTCTAAAAACAAGTCTCGAGGATAAGAGCTTGGGGAAAACCAAACCGGGAAAAATTCTACCTTTGAAGTTTTCCGCTTTTGAGATATATCAGTCTATTGGACTACCAGCCATTGTAGGCTTTAGTTTATGAACAACTCTGCATCTATGTTCAAAGAGACTTTGATTCGAATTGCCTTATTTAGCTTTCTTTGGGGAATCTTGATCGGATTGGATTGGGAGGGTTGGCTTTTCGGCTTTCCCGTAATCATAATTGCTGCATACATAAGCCTCGTTTTGGTCCCACAACAGGTGCCGATATTTCGCCCCATAAACCTGATACGCTTTTCCATTTATTTCTTTTGGCACGCGTTTAGAGGTGGGAGCGATGTTATTGTCCGAGCTTTCCATCCCCAACTCCCAATCGAACCTGGCTTCCTGCATTATGGGTTTCGCCTTCCTCAAGGATCTGCGCGGGTCTTCCTGACCTTCATAACCAGTCTTCTACCTGGTACTTTATCATCCATTATGAAGGAGGATCAATTGATCCTGCATGTTCTCGACCTCAGTCAACCTGTGTCCCAACAAATTCTGAATTTAGAAAATCAAGTGGCAGACCTGTTCAGGTTGAAGCTTCAATGATGAGCGAGGAAGTCTAGATTGTTTCACGAGTAAGCTGGCTTCTGTCAGAAAAGGTTTATGTGGAGGAAATGGAATGCAAATTGTTTTACTAGCTTCTGCGTTAATGTTGATGCTTACAATCATAGGCGGGCTTGTGCGTGTTATGCGGGGGCCATCCTCAGCTGATCGGATGCTGGCTGCACAACTTTTTGGAACCACGGGTGTAGCCATACTGCTTCTACTAGCTCAGGCTTGGGATGCCCCCTACTTGCAAAACGTTGCACTGATATTTGCTTTATTGGCAGCAATTATGGGTGTGACTTTTGTTCGCCGCGGATGGTTGTTGGATCAGACCAAGTAAGAAGGACTATGGGAATTTTCGATTGGATTTCTTCTCTATTTATTATCGCTGGCTTGGTTTTTTTTAGCGGCGGAACAATCGGATTGCTCAGGTTTCCCGATGTCTTCACCCGTCTACATGCTTTGACTAAAGCTGACAACCTGGGGCTTGGTCTGATTATCATCGGCCTGGTGATACAATCCAGCAGTGTCACACAGATCCTTAAGCTGATCCTCATCTGGATGCTCGTGCTGATCGCAAGTTCCACCGTTTGTTATATGATCGCTAATAATGCGCTGCAACATGGTATTAAGCCATGGAAAAAGTAATGGATTTTCTCATTACTTTATTCGATTTATTACTCGTCGGGACGATGTTGTGGGTTGCCTGGCAAGCGCTCACATCAAAGGCCCTCTTCAAAAGCATCGTGTTGTTTATTGCCTTTGGCTTGCTTGTCTCTTTAGCATGGGTAAGACTTAACGCCCCGGATATTGCTTTGGCAGAAGCCGCCATCGGCTCTGGTTTGACCGGTGCGCTCTTACTCTCAGCTCTCGGGCGAATGCGAGGCATGGAGCGCGGCTGGGTAAAACAAGAAACTTCTAGCCTGAATAAGGAAAGAATTCCAATTTGGTTGCAAAAAACCGTCGTGTCCACACCACCAAGCAATTTTCTCAGAGGCCTCGAGAGATTAGCTTTGCGTGTCTTAACCCTGGTGTTTGCCATCATTCTCATTGTGGCTGTTTTGTCTCTACCAATCACCTCACCTGGTTTGACCGATGCAGCAATGGAAGCGCTTCCTCAAAGCGGGGTGGAAAATCCGGTTACAGCCGTCCTGCTGAATATACGTGGGTATGATACTTTATTAGAGATTGCAGTCCTGCTATTGGCGGCGGTGGGGGTATGGGCTTTTTCTCGCAGGATTGCCGGGCACTATTTCAACCCTCACAGCGAGGTCCTGCTTTCATTCATACGTTTCATTCTCCCGCTCATGATTGTAGTATCAGGATATCTGGTCTGGATTGGTGCTGACAGCCCGGGTGGAGCTTTCCAGGCTGGAGCCGTACTTGGCAGCGCAGGTGTATTGTGGTTGCTATCAGAAATGCGGCGCTCTGATCAAAACTGGGTTTTACTACAGCGCATTGGGGTTTCACTTGGGCTGGTGATTTTCCTGATGATTGCGTTAATCATGATGGTAATTGGTCAAAATTTCTTGGAATATCCCCCTGAGTTAGCCAAACAGTTAATCTTGATCATCGAGGTTGGGGCTACTCTATCTATCGGCATCATTCTTGCCAGTTTATTTTTGGGCGCCCATCCGGGTAGTGAAGGGGATCCTTTACCCTCAGAGGAGCCCTACACTGAAACTGGCAACGAGGAGTCCAACTAAATGCTGCAGCCGTCGATTCTATATGCCTTGGCAGCGATTGCTCTCTTTTGCATGGGTTGCTATTCACTGCTCACATATTCACACCTGCTACGCAAAATCCTGGGGGTAAATGTCATGGGAGTAGGGGTTTTCATGCTGTTAATCGCTAAATCTTACGCAGGTGAATCTCAGCAATCAGATCCTGTTCCCCAAGCCCTGGTTTTAACCGGGATTGTCGTAGCTGTCTGCGCCACAGCCTTAGCCTTAAACCTGGCGGTCCAAATAGAGGCAGCCACTCATAGAGCAGATCTCACTGACGACGAGGAAGAGCAGAACAATGCTGATTGACCATTGGCCATGGATCCCTCTGGCAATCGTTTTACCGCTCAGCGCGGTGTTGTTTGCCATCCTAATCCGTCGAGCTACGGTAATAATTCTTCTAGCGTTTATGGTGGCAATGGTGATCAATGCCTCCGGTTTGGTTTGGTTGGTAGTCACTCAGGGGCCGAGGACATATTTCATGGGTGGATGGCAACCACCTTTAGGGATCACTCTGTACGCGGATGGTCTAAGCGCCTTATTAATCTTGATGACCACCATAATCGGATTGGCAGCTGGGCTTTACGCGCTGAAATACTTCCCATCAAACACCGACGATGAAGATGCCGCTCACCGCCGAGATCACTTTTGGCCATTGTGGATGTTCCTGTTAGCTGCCATGAGTGCCCTTTTCCTTTCCCGAGATATCTTTAACCTCTATATTACTTTGGAACTAATGGGACTGGCAGCAGTATCGCTGGTTGCGTTAGCTGGAGAACCTGTGGCGCTGCGCGCCTCTATGCGATATTTATTAGTGAGTATGGCAGGGTCTTTGTTTTATCTCTCGGGGGTTGCGTTGGTATATGCCAATTACGGCGTTCTCGACCTTCCAGGGCTAAGGGCAGCTATAGATCAGTCTGTGGTTCCCATAATCGCCATCAGTCTGATGACTGTAGGGCTAATGATGAAGACTGCAATATTTCCATTTCATTTCTGGCTGCCACCTGCTCATGCAAACGCCCCTACACCTGTCAGCGCAGTGCTTTCTGGGTTAGTTGTAAAGGCATCTTTTTACCTGTTAGTGCGCTTGTGGTTCCAGGGTTTTGACATCTTAATCACCCCCGTCATCTTACAAATCTTAGGGGTAATGGGTGCAATGGCAATCTTATGGGGTGCCTTCCATGCATTGAAACAAAAACGTGTCAAACTGCTAATCGCTTATTCTACTGTGGCTCAATTGGGTTATCTTTTCTTGCTTTTCCCTCTCTTGCAACCAGGTGAGGCAAGTGCACTAGCCTGGAACGGAACTTTTACATTTGTAATCGCGCACGCATTCGCCAAAGCCGGCATGTTTCTAGCAGCCGGTAATATCCTCAAAGCTTACGGACACGACCAAATAAGCGATTTGGGAGAGATGACCCGTTATATGCCCGTTACCGTTTTTGCATTCGGAATGGCCGGTCTCAGCCTGGTAGGTTTACCACCCACTGGTGGATTTGCTGCTAAATGGCTGATGATCCGCGCGGCGATTGTTGGCGGTCAATGGTGGTATGCAGTTTTGATTGCAGGTGGTGGATTGTTGGCAGCTGGCTACATCATTCGGGTAATGTCGCGAGCCTTTCGAACAGTACCCGACATTCCAAGACCAAAACCCCTATCGCCGCTAACCGAATGGGCTGCATTAGGATTGGCTGTTGTTGCAGTAGGATTAGGATTTACCGCGATTTTCCCGTTAGAACTCTTACAAGTGGGTATACCTGACTTCATCTTGACTTTAGTTGGAGGTGTACCGTAATGGAAAGTTTCTGGCTGCCGGTGCTCATACTGCTCAGCTCATTGCTAACTGGTCTGGGTATATTCTTCTTGGGTGAGGAACGCCACTTTGCCCGCACTATTCTGAATATAAGCGCAGCCTCCATTAAATTGATCCTAGTCACTTTCATGTGGATCGGCTTTTTCGCCGGTCAATCGTATGAAGCTCGCTGGCTTATACTACCCGGAATCGATCTGGTTTTATCAACTGACATCTTCGCGCTTGTGTTCCTTACCCTATCAAGTGGCTTATGGTTTGTCACCACTTTGTTTGCGGTAGGGTATCTTGAAGAGACTCCTAATCGCAGCCGCTTTTTTGGATTTTTCAGCCTGTGTGTAAGTTCCACAATGGGCATTGCTATGGCAGGCAACTTGTTCACTTTCCTCATATTCTACGAGATGTTGACCTTGTCCACTTACCCACTTGTGGTTCACCGGGGAACCGATGATTCTCTAAAAGCGGGCCGCACCTATCTTGCTTATACACTCACCGGTGGATCCGTGTTGCTCGTGGCGATTGCCTGGCTGCAATCCCTGGCAGGCCCAGTTGAGTTTTTAGCTGGTGGCGCGCTCCAATCATCCGACATCTCATATTCCTTACTGCGTATCATTTTCTTCCTTTTTATTGCGGCTCTGGGAGTAAAATCAGCCATTGTTCCACTCCACAGCTGGTTGCCTAAAGCCATGGTTGCTCCTGCCCCAGTAAGCGCTCTCCTTCACGCCGTTGCGGTTGTTAAAGCCGGAGCATTTGGCATCGTGCGCGTGATTCATGACGTCTATGGAATAAATCTGGCCAACGAGCTGGGTGTACTCAAACCTCTGATGGTGATCGCAACCATCACCATCATTTACGGCTCAATTCAAGCGCTTCTTCAAGATGAACTAAAAAAACGGCTTGCCTTTTCAACCGTTAGCCAGATTTCATACATCATTTTAGGGGTTGCCATTTTTGGCCCAATAGCGATGATCGGTGGAGTGGTGCATATTGTCCATCAAGGTTTGATGAAGATCACATTATTTTTTTGTGCCGGGAACTTCGCTGAAACCCTGGGAGTCCACAAGATTTCTGAATTAAATGGTATCGGTCGACGGATGCCA
>JACUUU010000442.1 GCA_014859065.1 Anaerolineales bacterium | reverse complement strand
GGGTCTCCGCACAGGCCGTTCCCGTCCCCGTCCAGGCACTCGATCTGGTTGGCGCTGTTATAAACGAAGCTCACCGTCTCCACCTCAATGCCGCTCCAGCGCGAGAAGGACAGCAGGTTGCCCTTCGATCGTAATTTTAGTTGAAACCATCTCCC
Source organism: Anaerolineales bacterium (assembly GCA_014859065.1). GTDB lineage: Bacteria > Chloroflexota > Anaerolineae > Anaerolineales > UBA4823 > Kmv39. Next base: position 1,782 of record JACUUU010000442.1, on the reverse strand, counting down.
AGTAAGGCATTCGTCCCATTGTCCCATTCCAGGAAGGCATACTTGTGCCGAGCCAGACCATTATAGTAATAAAATCGACCGTCATTCTTGTAGCTGGAAACTACCTGTGGTGGTGTCTGGGTCTTGGATGGGGTACTTCAATAATATATCCTTGGGTGCTTCACCAAATATTTTCTCTGGATCTAACCCTATCACAAGCAAAAAGAAATTTTCCCTCGTATTGACTCCTTCTTTATGGCAGGGATCGAACCACATCCCCCTGCGGGCTTCATCTCCATAACGCTCACAATCTGAATACAAGCCATGGTCGCACATCTTCATCCCTGCTAGATGCACCCGCCAGATGCCGCTCTCAAGCTTCTCGACCCACCAGCGATGTTTGTAGGAACTTTCATAGCTATCCCCGGTAATTGGATTATCGTAAAGTTGGCGATAGGTACCGTCCTCATGAAGGATTAAAGTAGTGTTGACTGAGGATGATATGTATGGTACCCATTTACCAACTAAATCTAATTCATCCAGACCCTCTGGTACAGGAAGGCAATAGCCGCTTTTTGGCTCAGTTCCATCCTTGACAACTACCCCTCGAAAAGAGTCATCTGTCGGATCTAGCCCACCATAAACCATATAGCGTGATAGATTACAACTTGTCAAAATCACAGCTCCAAGTATTGTGACTATTACGGTAATTATCTTAATCATAGAATCACTTCCATAGAACCAATTCACTTCACCGTATGTAGTGCTCATAATCTGTCCATGAACCATACTCTGTGAAGAGGAGATAAACCGGCCATGGTAGTTTTTTAGTGGTACAATTTAACCTTTTTTCCGACCAAACAAATACTTGATCCATATTTCCTCCGCCTCTCATGCCTTGCGTCTCCGACCTCGTTCGATCATTCAGTATAGAGATAACAGGGTATTGATTCACGATCGTTTGAAGCTGCTCTTTTTTCAAATGTGGGAATTTAGAAATGATATCCTCGACTGAAGATCTATATTCCGGTTCATACCTCATCGGAAAATGGGTACCAGAAGATAAATCGGTTCTATTATGTACATATATTCCAATTCGATCCGAGGGTAGATTGTAAATTGCAAAATCCACCGATCCGAGGAAGTGTGTAATGTTCATATCCGGTAACATGTAAGAACCTGTGTTCTTGGCAATCAATTCTAGGGTTGACATAAAAACCTGAAAACCTTCAAAATTTACTTGCCTATCTAATTGAGGCAAAGAAATGGGAATATCCACTCCAGTAGGATAGAATTTACGTCGAACTTCATTAACAAGATTTGACTTAGCTAGTTCTTTAGTTAGTTTATCATTTGCATAATAATCAACTGTTTCTGGCCCTAACTCGCAAAGATAGTCGATGAATAAACCACTTACACGATCTCGTTTTACCCAAGGATCTTGAGAACGTTTATTGCAATCAATATAGGGTTTCCAAGTATCCATACTATAGAAATCTTGACACATCCTAACTGCAGTTTCTGCAGTGATTGGTAGATTTCCTGAAGCAAATACTGAATGAAGACAGAAGTTGGGCTGAGGAAGGTACCCAGTTGGATCTGTCAGGTTGATTGGATTAGCGAAGCTATATACCCAAGGATTTAGTGATATTGGGAGAGCATCTTCTCCTTTCCAATTATCACGTTGCAAGAACCTACCTTGGTTTGGCTGATAATACCTCGCTCGTAAGAATATCATCCCATTCTGATCGGTCTGCTCGCCGGTGAAACCCCAATTTGGTTTTTCATCCCCTGCATCAAGAT
>JACUUU010000096.1 GCA_014859065.1 Anaerolineales bacterium | reverse complement strand
ATATTCCTGCGATTATTAAAAGGATTCCTGCTCCTTTTATTATGGTTATTTTTTATCGTAATTCCTACCTGTTGCCTCTAAAGGATAAATCTGCTATAATTTTATTCAATAAAATCTATTTTCACACAGTGAAAATAGATTTAAAGAAACCAATAGCAAAACGGCCTGTTAGATGAACAGCTTTTTTAATTAATTTTGTGAGCTTTTTATAGGAGGAAGATAATGGAATATCAGAAGGCTATGGATTTAATTCTTAAAACCGGCATTGTCGCTATCATAAGGGCGCAAAGATCAGAGCAACTTTTAGCAGCTGCTGACGCTGTCCTTGCTGGAGGTGTACAGGCTATTGAAGTAACAATGACCACACCGGATGCTTTGGATGTAATAAAACAGGCGACGGAGCGTTATGGAAATGAGGTTCTTTTTGGGGTAGGATCAGTGCTGGATGGAGAAACAGCGCGTTCGGCATTGTTAGCAGGAGCGCAATTCGTTGTTTGTCCGACGTTAAATATTGAGACAATTGAGGTGTGCAAACGCTATAGTGTTCCCGTCATGCCAGGTGCTTATACACCGACTGAAATTTTAACTGCATGGGAAGCAGGAGCGGACATTGTTAAAGTATTCCCGGCCTCGGTAGGAGGACCAGCATATATAAAGGCATTAAAAGGGCCGTTACCGCAGGTACGTCTTGCAGCAGTTGGTGGGGTGAAGGTAGAGAATACAGCGGATTTTTTCCGCGCCGGAGTGAGTGTGGTGGGTGTTGGCGGTGAGTTAGTTAATCAAGCGTTATTGGATGAAAAAGATTTTACAACCATTACCCAACGAGCAAAGCAGTTTCGAGATCAGGTACAGCTGGGTCAGAAAGGATAAGAGAAGGAGGGAATAATGATTGAGCGTCATGTGACGTTTCAGATAATTCCTGGCAAAGAAGAAGCATTTGAACAACTGTTTCGAGACGAATATCGACCTGCAATGGCTGCTGCGCCAGGCTTTATAAAGGCTGAACTCTTACGTGCCCAGGATGACCCTAATCAGTATCAGATGGTTATTCGCTTTGCGACTAAAGAGCAAGCAGCTGGCTGGCGTGCTTCAACACCTCATGAAATGCTGCGGCCCAAGCTTAAGATGCTTTATGAGAAGAGCCGGCTTGAAGTTTATGAGGTAGTTTTATAAAAACAAACCTTGAAATGAGGGGGCAATGAAGGACCAGTCACGATATCACATACGGGTGTTAGAACGAGCGTTACGTATTCTGTATTTAATGACGGATGGCCGGGCACGCACCCTTAGAGAATTGAGTGTGGAGGTTGGGCTAAGCGATAGCACAGTTTTTCGCTTGTTAACCACTTTAACCTCCTATGGCTACTTGCAACGCATCGAACAAAACGGGCGCTACTCACTAGGGTTGGCCAGTCTGGAGCTGGCGCGTGCCTACCAGGACGGTGACGACCTGCGCAAGATGGCTCTTTCCGAACTAGAAGCTCTACGTGACGATGTTAAAGAAACAGTGCACCTCGCTATTCTTGATGATGTGGAGGTGGTTTATCTAGAGAAGTTGCCAGGTCTGCACGCCATTGGTTTAATGGGCTCGCGCGTAGGCGGGCGTTCACCGGCACATTGCACGGGAGTTGGCAAGATTTTGTTAGCACACCAGGGGCCAGAAGTGGTGCAAAGATATATTGAGAAGAAAGGTTTAAAAAAGTATACGAAAACCACCTTGACTTCAGAGGATGAGTTTTTGAATCATCTTGAGATGGTGCGCAAAAAAGGATATGCGCTGGATAACGGCGAGCATGAAGAGGAAGTACGTTGCGTAGCAGCGCCCCTATTTGATATGAACGGTGATGTGGTAGCGGCTATCAGCATCTCAGGGCCAGCTGCCCGAATGGATCCAATTGCAAGTAACCAATATTTGATTGAGAAAGCAAAAGCTGCCTCAATTGCCATTTCGGCCAAACTTGGTTATCGCTTCAAGTCGTTATTCCCTGCATATGGTAAGGAGGATCAAAATGCGAAAAGTAATTAATTCAAGAACCGTTGAACCAGATGCCAGGATTCTGGCAGGTTTTAGAGAGCTTTTAAAGGTTTACAGTCCATCTTGTGTAGTGGCGGATGCACAAGAGCGCGCTGGTGTAATGCATAGTACCATCAAACCGCTAACTCCTGAAACACGTTTTGTAGGCCCAGCTCTAACGGTGCGGCTCGAGCCTGGCAACCAGGTGGATTGCCTGGATGCACTTTCTGTAGCTCAGAAAGGCGACGTAATTGTGATAGATGCGGCTGGTGAAACAGAAACCTCGATCTGGGGCGGGTTGATGTCAGGTTTATGCCAGATAAAAGGTGTTGTGGGAGCAGTGGTGGATGGAGCAATCCGGGACGTTGATGAAACTCGCGACCTGGGTTTCATGATCTTCTCAAAAGCTGTAGTGCCTCGTTCCACGCATACACCTTATTCAGGGCGTATGGAACCGATTGAGATCAACGTAACCATTCAGTGTGCTGGGGTAGTGGTAAATCCGGGCGATCTGGTTCTGGGGGATGAAATTGGTGTAGTGGTGATTCCGCTGCAAAAGGCAGCTGAGGTGTTAGAGAAAGCCCGCCAGCAGGCCGATAAAGAAGAGCAGTCACGCGCGAGAATCAGAGAAGGTAAGACAGTAGAGGAATTGCTGGCTGAATTTGGCCGCCTATAATCTTTCAGCTGACGAAAATGGTAAAAAAGTATTAAATTCGAGAATGGGAAGGAGATGAATAAATGGGAGCAGAAGATAGAGCGCGAGTAAAACTTTTACAGAAAATGATGGCCGAGAAAGACTTTGCAGCATTGGTATGTCGATTGCCGGAAAACGTTGTTTATCTTACTGATTACTGGCCGCATCATGGCTTCTCGGTGGCTGTTCTGCTTCAAGAAGGAAAACCAGTGCTGTTTGTCCCAGAGGTGGAGCAAGACTATACTAATGGGCAATGGGCGGAGGTGGTTCCTTTTGGTTGGGGGCTGCTTAAAGATGAAGATCTTTATGTCAACTACAAACGTTTTCTGGAAAAAATGCGCGACCAACATGGAATAGAAGGCCGGCAGGTGGGTATTGAGCAGAGTTTTGAAATCGTTGGGCCAACGTACCGTTCAGCTGAGCCAGTAGTACCTGCTGCTCCCTGGCTGCAGTTAACCAGGGAGGTATTTTCCAAGGCCATATTGGTTGATGCTGCAGATCTTCTGTCTGCGGCTCGGGCGGTAAAGACAGAATATGAGCTGGATAAATTGCGCATTGCCAATGAGATTGCTGAACTGGGTATGAAGGAAGCCATGGAAAAGGTCAAACCTGGCATGACAGAGGTGCAGGTTGGAGCGTTGGTAGAGCACAAAATTCGTGCTGACGGCCCCGGCTATAAAGGAGCGCGATTAGTTCGCGCTTCGGCGGATGTGGGTGCTGGTGCTGGAAGTGCACGTGGAACACTTTTAGTGCCTTCCACAACCTACACTATTAAGGAAGGAGATATTGTCATGATTGAACTGGCGACTGTGGTGGATGGTTATTGGTCGGACTTAACATATGTGATGGTGGCAGGAGAGCCAAATGAACGCCAGAAAGAGGTACACAATAGTGTGTTGGAGGCTCAGCAAGCTGCGGCTGCGAAGATGAAGGCAGGTAACACGTTTGGTGACCCAGATAAAGCCGCCCGCCAGGTATTGGAGAAGGCTGGCCTTGGACAATATTTCGTACATATTACAGGGCATGGGGTTGGCTTACGCTACCACGAATTCGTCCCGCTGCTGTTTCCTGGAGCAGAGGGAATTCTGCAACCCGGCATGGTCAGCAGCGTTGAACCTGGCGTCTACATCGAGAACTTCGGCGGTATACGCATTGAAGACAATGTGGTCGTGGGTTCAGATGGTCCAGTTTTCCTGTCTACAGCACGCAAGCCGTGGTAATAAAAAGTTTGAAGCATTTTTTTGGGAGGATAAACTATGAAACTTAAAGACCGTGTAGCAATCGTAACCGGTGGCGCCAAGGGTATTGGCCAAGGGGTGGCCAAAGTAATGATACAGGAAGGTGCAAAGGTTGCTGTAGTGGATTGGGACGAAGCTAACGGCAAGAAGACAGCCCTGAAGCTGCAAGAGACAGGTGGGGACGCAATATTTATTAAATGCGATGTTTCAAATGAAGAGCAGGTAAAAAACATGGTTCAAAAGACCCTGGAGCATTACGGCCGGATTGATATTCTGGTGAATAATGCCGGGATAGGGGTTTACAAATCTGTTTTGGATGCCACCAGTCAAGATTGGGATCATTGTTTAAACGTCAATTTGAAGAGCCAGTTTTTGTGTTCCAAGTATACCATCCCTCATATGCAGGCGGTTGGTAAAGGGGCAATTATTAACATTTCATCGGTGCATTCACATGCTGCTGTAAAAGGTGTGGCTCCTTATGCAGCATCAAAAGGTGCAATCACCACCCTGACGCGCAACATGGCGATCGAATATGGTCCCACAATCAGGGTCAACGCCATTGCACCCGGCTGGGTTCTGACACCACTAATTCAAAGCATTTTCGATGGTTATTCTGATCCTGCTGAGCAACAACGCCAAGTGGAACAGCGCCAGGTGATGAAGCGGATTGGGCGGCCGGAGGACATTGGCCACGCGGTGGCGTTTCTTGCCAGCGACGAGGCCTCTTTTATCACCGGCACTCAGCTTTTCGTAGATGGAGGTCTGACTGCTCAGCTTGAAACTTGGTGATGAAAGGAGGAGAGGGTTTGATGTATAGCGATTTATTACCATATGATATTCTAAAAGATGATCTAAGTGAATTTCGAGGCAGTGAACCGGTTTTTGTAACTTTTGGTGAGACGATGGTACGGGACACTCCTGCCGACGAGCACCGATTGGAGATGACACGCCAGACTCACATCTCATTAGCCGGCAGCGAATTAACACTGTGTATGACACTGGCACGCTTTGGAATCCCTTCAGGTTATATCACTCGGGTTCCAGATAACCCATATGGCTGGATGGTACGGGACATCGCCCGTAGCCAGGGGGTGGTTACGCGCTACTTTGCCTGGGCTCCTAAAACTGAACCGATTGGGCGCTATCTCTACGAGCTGGGGAGAACACCACGGAAAAGCATGGGGTGGTACCAGCGCATGTTTTCTGCGGCCAGCCGGCTGGGGCCTGGCATGGTCGATTGGGGTAATGCTCTTGCAGATTGTAGGTTGTTTCATACTTCTGGAATCACATTTGGTCTGGCATACCACAGCGGTTATAAAAAAAATTATCTCCTTGAAGCCTTTACGGAAGCGCTGGCTGTTAAACCATCAGACTGCTTGGTGGGCATAGATTTCAATTACCGTGCCACGCTCTGGAGTCCTGAGCAGTGTACCAGAGTAATGACACCGCTGGTTAAAGAATATGCGGACATTTTAATCACGACCATTGAAGACATGGCGGCCCTGTACGGATTCGGGTGTGGCCAATACAGTGCTGAGCAAATCGATAAAGGGGAAATGGAAGCACTAACCGATAGCGATCTTAAATCCTTCGCCACTCAGGTAGGTAAGTACTTTAATACCAGAGTCGTGGCTATCACTATTAGATATCCTGACAGCTTTGAGCAGCACCGTTGGGAAACAGCTGTGATGGATGATCAGGGTAACTTCTTCCGTTCACCGTCGGTCAAAAGAATTGTGCTGCTGGACCGGCTGGGGGGTGGGGACACCTGGAACGGAGGGTTTTATTATGGCTTGCTGACTGCAGGAATTGGCAAGGACGGTATTGCCAAAGGTATAATGGTTGGAGATGCAGCTAGCCGTATCAAACAAACTTTGATGTTTGATTTGCCCATTGTCACCAAGGCGGAGATACAGGCACTGATGTTAGCGGAGGCGAAAGGAGGTGGAAAACGGGTAGTCCGTTAGAAAACTTATCCAGCGGCTTAATCCCTGAAAGAGTGAACAATCTAGCTTGGTATCTTATCTGAATCCTATGAAGAAAATTGTTCAGGGAATGACCAAGAATTGAAGACGAAAGCCCAGCTAAATTGAGAGAAGTGGTATTGCGGTGCAAGATTGGGAAAATAATTATACAGATGTGGGATTATGCGTTGAGTGAGTAAACCTATTTTGATTGGAGAAGATGAAATAAAAAGAGCAATTTAGATTGTTACTTTGATTGGAAAGGAGGAGAGAAAATGAAAAGAGTGATTTGGATAGTTGTTTTGTTGCTGGTGCCGAGCTTAGTTTTAGCGGCCTGTGCGCCTGCTGTGCCGGTTGAGGAACCAGCGGTAACGCCTGAAGAGCCTGCAGCGCCAGCAGTGGACGAGGAATACATTTATGTTTCCTGCATGGGGAACCTGGAGTTCTTCAACGCCCACAAGTATGGTATGAAGTGGGCTGGCGAGGTGTTGGGTGTCAAAACAGACTATGTCGGCCCAGCCGAATATGACATGGCAGCCATGGTCGCAGCTTTTGATGGTGCGATTGCGAGAAACCCAGCAGGTATCGTGGTCTTTGCTGTGGAGCCGGTGCTGGAGCCAACCATAAATGAAGCTGTTGCAGCCGGTATACCAGTTGTAACCATTCTGGGTGATCTGCCAGATTCTGATCGATTAGCTTTTGTTGGTTCAAACCAGTTTGATCTCGGTTACGTTGGTGGCAAGAATATAGCTGAAGCACTGGGCGGGGAAGGCCAAATTGCCATCCTGAGTATTCCTGGTGTTAAAATGTTTGACGACCGCGAGGAAGGCTTCCGTGCTGCTTTTGTTGAGTATCCAGGGATTGAGGTCGTTGGAGTGGGTGATACCAAGGCTGACACGGTCACTGCCATAAGCGTGGCAACAGACATGTTGACGCGCCACCCGGACCTGGATGCCTTTGTAGGAACTGACTCGACTGGTGGTATTGGCGCCGCAACAGCAGTGGAAGAGACTGGGCTGGTTGGAGAGGTCTTAACAGTAGCTATGGATCGTAATTCTGACGTGCTGGAGAAAATACTGGCTGGAACCCTGACGGGTACAGTGGCACAGGACGACGCTGCCATGCCCTTCTGGGCGGTACTGACTCTCTACCACTACAACCACAACCAGGCTCCGTTGACTATTGATAACGAAGCCGCAGGAGCGCGCACTGGTCCAAGCGTTATTAATACTTACGTGAACTATATTGACGAGACCAATGCGGAGCACTATCTAGAGGCCAACGAGATTTATATGGATTAGTAAAAAGCAGGCCGAAGGGATGCACCTTGCCTCTGGCAGGCTGCATCCCTTTTTGAGAATAGCTTAGAATAGCTTATAATTGGGGATTGTTTATGGAAATTATATTAGAGGCAAAGAATATTTCAAAGAGTTATCCTGGCGTTTTAGCGGTTGACAACGTCAGTCTGGTGTTGTATAAGGGAGAGATCTTGGCACTAATTGGAGAGAATGGTGCCGGCAAAAGCACCTTAATACAGGTGTTGGGCGGGGTACAAAAACCAAACAGCGGTCAGATCATCCTGAAAGGAAAGCCGGTGGTAGTGTTTGCTTCTTCAGATCAAGCTATAAGAGTCGGGATCAGTATGGTTTTCCAGGAACTTTCATTGGTAGATGGGCTCTCAATAGCTGAAAATATCTTTGCCAACCGCCAGCCAGTAGGTATGTTAAACAAAATAGACTGGCGCAAGTTATACAAACAGACTCAGGAATTTTTAGAGAAGTTTAACCTGGATCTGAATCCCAGAACGCTCGTCAAAAACCTGACCATGGGGCAAAAGCAGATCTTAGAAATTCTAAAGGCTATCTCAACCAGCCCTAAGGTATTGATTTTAGATGAGCCTACCTCAGCTTTAACAGAAAGGGAAAGGGAGTATCTATTCGAGAATATTCGCATGCTGCGAGAACAGGGAATGTCCTTTATTTACATCACCCATAAACTCTCCGAAGTATTTCGAATCGCGGACCGGGTTATGGTGATGCGAGATGGAAAAAAAATTGGTAGTGAAAATGTGAATGATGTGAATGAAAAGGATTTAATTTCGATGATGGTAGGTCGCAAGATTGAAAATCTTTACGGGGCTAGAAAAAAAGCTTTTTCGGAAACCGAAACCATACTGCGTGTGGAAGGATTTAATCGCAGAAATGTGTTCCAAGATGTGAGCTTCGAGTTGCGAAAAGGGGAGATCCTGGGTTTTGCAGGACTGATTGGCGCTGGGCGGACAGAAGTGGGGCGTGCTATTGCGGGCATAGACCCCAAAGACTCCGGGCGAATTAATTTAGATGGTAAAGAAGTTAAAATAAATAATCCCAAAGACGCTATTATTCACAACATTGCTTATATAACAGAGGATCGTAAGGCGGACGGACTGTTTGAAAGTATGGCGCTGCGTGATAATATTGTTGCTCCCTCGGTTGAAAAATTTACTTCGGTAGCTGGATTTCTAAATCATAAAGAGATTAACCAGTACGCAGACCGCAAGGTGCGGGATTTCAATATCGCTACTACTTCCATTATGAAGAAAGTGCTGTATCTATCCGGTGGCAACCAGCAGAAGGTGCTGGTGACCATGTGGATGGGCATACAGCCCATAGTAATTATTTTTGATGATCCGACGCGTGGTGTGGATGTGGGTTCGAAAGCCGAGATTTATAAGATATTAAGGGAAACTGCTGCCAGAGGCGTTGGTATTATCATGATTTCTTCAGAATTGCCAGAATTGATTGGTGTATGTGATCGCATCCTGATATTTCACCGCGGCCGGATCATGGGGGGAATTCTTCGCCAGGACTTTTCCGAGGAACGTATTATGACCCTGGCTGCTGGTATCGTCAATGCTGAGCGTAGCCACAGCACTTCCAGTGCTCGGTAGTAATTATTTAACATAGTGTGGGGTGTAAATATGCTTAAAGTTCAAAAACCGATAAAAGTGCTAAAGTTTATATTTGGCATGCGGGAGATGGCTTTAGTCCTTGTTCTGCTGGTTATTGGCGTCATAATGAGTGTCCTTTCGCCGGTTTTTCTTAGTCGCTTCAACCTGAGGGCGATACTGATGGCTCTTTCGGTTGAAGCTCCCATTGCAGTAGGGATGGTGATATTGCTTGTCTCTGGCGGCCTGGATTTGTCTGTAGGCTCTACGCTTGCGTTTGCTGGAGTAGCTGCTGGCCTGTCTCTGAACGCTGGACTGCCTACAGCAGTTTCGATCTTGATTGGTTTGCTGGCAGCTTTAGGGGTAGGCCTGGCTAATGGTTTACTGGTGGCTAAAGTAGGAATCAACCCATTTATTACCACACTGGGCATGATGACCACCATACGGGGGTTGCTTTTAGTGCTGGCCGGAGGAAGGGCAGTATTGAATCTGCCGCGCTCCTTCACTGTAATTGGTCAGGGAACGTTATTTGGCGTGCAGTACCCCATCTTTGTGATGTTAATTGTGGTAATTGTTGGAGATATTTTGATGCGCAACTCCCGTTTCTTTCGCCAGAATTACTATATTGGCGGTAATGAAAAAGCTGCGCGTCTGACGGGTATCAACGTAGACCTGATGAAAATTTTCAATTTTTGTCTGACAGCATTCTTGGCTGGAGTGGCTGGCTTACTGATTACGGCACGTTTTGGCTCTGCCTCAGTGACAGTTGGCAGTGGTCTAGAACTGAAGGTCATAACTGCAGCGATCATTGGGGGTGCCAGCCTGAGTGGCGGTGAGGGTTCCGTATTTGGCGCTTTTCTGGGCGCTCTGTTAATGGCTGTTTTAGCAAATGCTTTGAATCTTATGGGGGTAGACGTTTTCTGGCAGACTCTGGTAACCGGAGTGATATTGATCACGGCGGTGGTTATAGATGTGGTAAATGAGCGGAGGAAAAGAGGCCAGCAATAATCTGGAGTGTGTTTTCGATTAATTAAAGTTTTTCTTTTTCTATTATTATATCTTTTTTGGAAATCTTTTGTTTTGCTTCTTTAAATTTTAAGAGTTTAAATTTAGCGCCTTTATACTGCAAAACAGAATGAGAGTTAACTATCGCAAGTTTTAAAGAAAATTCAACGTCACCTGTTTTTATAATCCCTGCCAGAAAAGATGATGCAAAACTGTCTCCTGCGCCTGTTGCTTCAACTACCTTTATTTTAAGGGGATAAACTTCGTAGAAAATATTTTTATCATCAAGACAGCCCACCGGATTTTTACCTGCAGTTATTATAACTATATCGGGGCCAAGTGATTTTAGCTTTTTTGTCATGCTTTTTAGGCTGCCCTTACCAACCAGAAGCGATGCTTCTTCATCATTTAAGGTTAAAATATTGGTATTTTTTAATATATTTTCAAGATAATCTGAACCCTTTTCAGTAAGATAGTTGCTTGGATTATAAAGTATTTTTATGTTATTTTTATTTGCAAATTCTGCCAGTTTCTCCTGTGTCTTAAAAGATTTTCCTACCATGCTTGAAAAATAAAACCAATTTGTTTTTAGATTTTCTTTATCAATCTCTTCATATTCAAGATCATCATTTACTCCTTTATAAGCCAATATGGTTCTTTGTCTTTCCAAACTGTCAAGTATAATTGAATAGCCTGTTTTTTTTGATGGTATTTTGCTTTTAACCCCTAAAAAGTTAACCTTTTCTTCTTTTAGAGCTTCTATTATCCTGTTTCCATTTTCATCATTTCCTATTTTTCCAATATATCCTACCTTTAGATCCATTCTGGACAGACTTACTGCTGAATTAGTCCCTCCTCCACCAGTATAAAAATCAAGCTCATCTATTAAGAATTTAGATCCTACGGGATAGGAAATAAAACATCTTTCACCCTCAATTGTTTTTATACATATTGATTTTGACCTGTCTGTATAGGCAAATACGTCTATGGTATTTGAGCCAACTGTTATTACATCATATGTATAATTCTCTTTTATTTTTTCATTCTTGTTTATAAATTGTTCCATAATATGTTAACCAGAATATCTGTTAATTTTTTGTAAATGTTTATATAAGAATAACAAAAATATGAAATTTTTCATAAGGGTTTTAATTTATAAGAATTTCCTTTTGAATCCCCAACCTATAATTAGCCAAAAATCGACATAACCAGAGATTATCGGATCAAAAAGATAGGGCAAATAATGATACTGAGGTAGAAAATTCATAGAATAGAAGAAATAATAAAAATACTCTTTTACTTGCCTTCCATATTTAGACTGATAGGTGACCTTTGCCTTATCCGGAAGATATTTCATCCTCTCTTGGGAAAAAGATGCTCTTATGATGTACCTTGCTAGATTTTCTGTCGATATTTTATTAAAAAGACTAAAATTAAGATGTTTGGAAAGAAGGCTAATGAAAATATTAAAGAGAAAGAATAAATTTTACAATACTGAGCGTTTTGGACAACCTGAAATAAGAGTATATCATAAAAAGGGCTCAGGCAAGAAATTGCCCCGATACCTTTTAAAGTGTGGCTGCTGCAATGAAAAGCTTGAAATCTATTACAACAGAGAGGGACTTGAGATTAATGGAGTAAATGGTTCAATAGAGGACTGGCGGGAGATATTATTACCTTTGTTGAAAAAATAATTTTATAGTAAGTCAAAATGACCAACAAAAATAAAAGAGATACTGAATGGAAAGAGGGCAAAAAGAAATGCCGGTTAAATGAAGA